>CAZVVS010000049.1:0-18460 GCA_964630585.1 uncultured Gordonia sp. | reverse complement strand
GAACGCCACCACCGACGACATCGAACTGTGGGCCACCCGCTTCGCGCAAGGCACGGCCACTAACGGCGACATCTACGCCTGACCGACAGACCCCATCCTCATCGCGATCATCGGATGGGGGATGACAATCCGCTCCGAACATGCCCTGCCTCCCGGCGACAGAGTCAGATTGTCGCTCGGAGTGGACAGAACAGGCACTAGTCGGAACCCAATCGAGGCCCCGCCTAAGTCCGTCGGGCGTAGCGTCAAAGGCACCGTCGATCCCCAGTTGGAAGGTGCCTCCCATGCGCGCAGTGACCTACGTCAGGAACAACACCGTCGAGCTTCGGGACAAGCCCGTCCCCGCGATTGCCGCCGATGAAGTGCTGCTCAAAGTCGGCGGCGCCGGGGTCTGCCACTCCGACATCGCGATCATCGCAATGGGCGATGACAACCCGCTCATCGGCTCCACACTCGGCCACGAAGTCGCGGGCACCGTCGACAAGCTCGGCGCCGACGTGCAGGGTTGGCAGGTCGGCGACCGCGCTCTCGTCGCACTGATCCTCTCCTGCGGCCAGTGTGGCGAATGCCTCGCCGGCCGCGACAACCAGTGTGAGACCGTCTCGCCCCGCGACTCCCTCGCGCCGCTGTCGCCGGGCATCGGCGTCGACGGTGGGATGGCCGACTACATCGCCGTCAAAGCTCACCACCTCGACCCGCTTGGCGATCTCGACGTCGTCGACGCAGCGCCCCTGGCCGACGCCGCCCTGACACCGATGCACGCGATCAACTCCGTGCGCGACCGCCTCACCGGCGACGCCACCGCGGTCGTCCTCGGCCTCGGCGGGCTCGGCCACATGGGGTTGCAGATCCTGCTGGCGACCACCGGCTCGCGCATCATCGGTCTGGACACCGACGCCGAGAAGCTCGCGTTCGCCGAGTCGAAGGGCGCAATCGCGATTCCCTCCGACGGCGAAGCCGCAGGCGAGATCCTCGAGCTCACCAACGGCATCGGCGCCGACGTCGTCTTCGATTTCGTCGGCGTGCAGCCCACCGTCAACACTGCGCTAAGTGTCGTCCGCAACGGCGGTGCTATCCGGTTCGTCGGCCTCGGCGGCGGCTCGTTCCCCTATCTCGCCGGCACCGACCCGAGCCTCCCGTGGGGTGTGAACATCGAGCGCGCCTACGGCGGCACACGCTCGGAGATGCGCCAGGCGATCGCCCTGGCCCGCGACGGCAAAATCGGCGTCGAAGTCAAGCGCTACTCCCTCGACGACGCGGTGGCCGCCTTCGACGACCTGCATCACGGCCGTGTCCAGGGCCGGGCGGTCTTGGTTCCGTAGACGGAACCCGGCTAGAGCGTCCAGAAGTACCGGCTGCTGGGCACCAGATCGAGGCCGTCGGCGGCACCGAACCGGGCCACGCTGGCCATCAGATCATCGATGCGTCGCCCGAGTTCCGCGTCGTCGCCACCGCTGCCGTAGAACGCATGCGGGTCGGTCATCCCGGCCATCGGGAAGTGTTCTTCGACGATCCCGGCGACCTCCGGCGACGAGTCGGTGAGCACCTCCTCGACGATGTTCTGTACGTACGCCTCGGTGTTCTGCGTGCGGATCGCCACCGCCGTGTGGTGGAGCATCCAGTAGTCGAGATAGTCCTCGCGCGACATGTCTGACGGCCGACGCAACAGCGCGACGTTCGCCAGCACGGGCGCCCGCTCCCCATCGGGCACCGGCCGCGGGTCGAGCCGGACGACCTCGGTGACCCGGTACGCGGAAGGCTGCGACCCGACAGCCTCGGCCACCGCGTCGACGATCAGGCCCGACGGCCCGTCGGTCCACACCGACACCACCGCCGAAAGTGGTTGCGCCGCATGCAGGCGCATCGCCGGCACGACAGCCTCGTCGTCGACGTTGACCTGCAAGGCGGTGGCACCGGCCGCGGCCAACGCCTGTCGCAAGTCCGGGCCGAGCAGGATCGGCCCGACGTCGTCGCCGTGTATGGCCAGCACCAGTTTCGTCATCAGCAGACCCGCCCTACAGGTCGGGTCACTTTAGTGCCGTTCCAGATACTCGACGGTGGCGCGGCGGATCAACACGCTGGTGCTGACCTGCTCCACTTCTGCCTGCTTCTCCAACCGTTCGATCAGTTGCTCAGAGAATCGAACCGTGCGGGTTGGGCTCGAGCCCCGACCACCCTTGCGGGGTCGCCCCATGGGCAGTACCTCAAGCGGACCCGTCGGCTCAAAATCGAAGGTTCCGTCCTTCTCCGCACGTGCCATCTCCTCGTACTCTGCAGCACTACGTTTCATGACTCCACCTCGCTTCATGGTCCTTGATACTCTCGCTGCGCGGCAACTGAGCCGCGGTAGTCGTGTGTCTCTCCGGAGTGCACAAAACACTCCTCGGCAACTCTCATCGTCAGCACCATCGCGTGGAACACGACGATGTCATCGCCAACCTCTTCCGCCAGCGCCTCAATGACTACCGACGGATCTCCGATATACCGATAAATGACTGCATTGGGCCACTTCCGCGACGATCCCCTGTAACGGACCAGCGGATACTCGACGACTTCTCGGATCTCTTCTTCAGTGACGCTGTGCCAGAATGCCGAACCTATGATCCTGATCGCCACGACTAAAGTGTAAGACACTTGCCGCAAGGCGGCAAGGTAGACAGGGAATGTCCGACCCCACCCGTACCTTCAGTGCATCCAGACCCCACAGAAGGAGACCTACTTGACCCTGACCCCCGCACAACTCGACCGCGCTTGTGGCGCGATCCTCGGTTCCGCCGTCGGCGATGCCCTCGGCGCACCCTACGAATTCGGGTCGGCCCTCCTCGGCCCCGACGGCCCGCAGATGATCGGCGGCGGCCTTGGCGACTTCGCTCCCGGAGAATGGACCGACGACACGACGATGGCGTGGTGCATCCTCGACGTCGCCGCGTTGGGTGTCGACCTGCGCACGCCCGACGCTCTCACCGCCGTCGCGCGCAACTTCCGCGACTGGTACGAGACGCGTCCACCAGACATCGGCATCCAGACCCGCAGCGTCCTGTTCGACGCCGGACCCGCCCCCACAGGCGAGGCACTCACGGCCACCGCGCACGCCTACCACCGTGCAACCGGACGCACCGCCGGCAACGGATCGCTCATGCGCACGGCCGCCGTCGCACTGCCCTATCTCGACGACGAGACCGCCGTCGTCGAGGCCGCCCGCAAACTCAGCGCGCTCACCCACTACGACCCGCGCGCCCAGGAGGCGTGCGCGCTGTGGTCACTGGCGATCCGGCGCGCCATCGTTGACGGCGAGATCGACCTGCGCGCGGGCCTGGCGTTCCTCCCCAAAGACTCGGCCAAGTTCTGGACCGACCACATCGACGAGGCCGAGACCTCGAACCCCGGGCACTTCACGCCCAACGGCTGGGTCGTGTCGGCATTGCAGGCGGCGTGGTCGGCGATCGTCCATACGCCCGTCCCCGACGATGAGTCATCCCGACAGTTCAGCGACGGCCTGGTCACCGCGATCGAGATCGGCAACGACACCGACACCGTCGCCGCGATCACCGGCGCGCTACTCGGCGCACGATGGGGTGCGTCCGCGATTCCCGACTACTGGCGCGAGATCCTCCACGGCCACCCGGGCCTACGCGGAGAGGAACTGGTCCACCTGGCTCACGTCGCGGCGACCGGATGAGTGGAGAAGAACTACTCAGCCCGCGCCGCAGCGGCCGCCCCGGCTCGCTCTATCACCTCACTCAAGTCCTCTCTGCGTACAACACCAACCGCATCGAGGGCTCGGTCCTCACCCACGAGTAAACCCGACTAATCTACGAAACCCGCACCCTCGTCGTGGATCCCGGCAACGGGCCCGGCGGCACGGCTGCCGTCCCCGTGGACGACGTCGTCGAAGCCTTGAACTCATTTGAGCTCTTCGACACAGTCCTCGACGACCTGCATCAGCCGTTGACCGCCGAGATGCTCAAGCGCTATCACGGCATCCTCAAGCGAGGCACCGCCCAGTCTCTCGATCCTCGCTTCGCCGTCGGCGCCTTCAAAGCGCTCCCGAACGCACTCGGACTGACTCCGACCACTCCACCTGAGCACGTCGAGCTGGCGATCGCCGAGTTGCTCGAGCACGCACCCCGCGATCTCGAAGGGATCGCAGCGTTCCACCACCGCTTTGAATCAATCCACCCGTTCGCCGACGGCAATGGTCGCATCGGTCGAGTCGCGATGTTCAAGCAGACCCTCGAAGCCGGTATCGCTCCCTTCGTGATCCTCGATCAGGCGAAGGCCTTCTACTACCGCGGCCTATCCGAGTTCAGCACCGAGCCCGGGTTCCTAATCGGCACGCTTGAATCGATGCAGGACAATTACGCCGAGGTCGCAGCCCCGTTGGCTGCCAAACTCGCCCTAGCGCCGAGATCCTGGACCGCTATTGATAGGTCAACTGGACAGCAAATAGTTCTTATCAAAGCAGTGCTCTCGAACTGCATTGAATGGCGCCCTCCCCTGAGGGCACTTGATCGCGCCGCCTACGGCCCGACGCCATCCACCTCGACGTCGACCCCGTCGGCGAAGCGGTACGGCCCGGCCGCCAGCAGGCCGCCGAGGTGTTTGCGCAACCGCGAGATCTCGGCGCGCACGGTGACCGTCCGGCCGGGGTCGCCGAACAGCGCCACCGCGATCTGACCCGCGGTCAACCCGGCGGGCGAGGCGGCCAGCAGGTGCAAGATCTGGGCGTGTCGGGGCGAGAGCCGGTAGACCCACGCACCGTCGGCGCCGGACACCTGCACCTGCGGATCGGCCGTCCCCGCCGCACTGATCCGCACGCGCACGCGGGCACCGACAGCGCTCTCCCGCACCCGCACCAGCCACCCGCCCGGCATCGGCGCCAACTCGCAGTCGCCCAGTCCGTGCAGGTACACCCACCCGGGCGCGCAGCCCGTCGGCAGCACCATCTTCTCGCGGGGCGCGATTCCGTCGACGGCGGCGACCCAGCCGTGGCGATCGACGGCCAACGCGGGCCCACCGGTCCGGGCCAGGATCGGCGCGGCGACGGTGCGCAGCGCATCAAGCCGCGCGCGATGCTCGTCGCGCAGTTGCGCCTCGGCGAGCTTCGCCACGGTGTCCACCAGCGCCAGGGTCGTCGGATGGATCGTGGCCGCCGGTCCGCTCACGTCGACGACGCCGAGCACCGCTCCCGACCGCGGATCGCGGATCGGCGCCCCGGCGCACGTCCAGGCATGGTGGCTGCGCACGAAGTGCTCGGCGGAGAAGACCTGGACCGCACGCCCCGAGGCCAGCGCGGTCCCAATCGCGTTGGTGCCGACCGCCGACTCCGCCCACGAGGCACCCTCGGTGAACCCGAGCCGGTCGGCGTGGGCGAGCACCCGCGACGATCCGCTGCGCCACAGCACCTGACCGTCGGCACCCGCGACGACCAGCACGTTCTGACCGTCGGTGATGAGCGTGTCGAGGTGGCGCATCACCGATTCGAGCACGTCGTGGAGCCCGGATTCGCTGCGCCGTTCCTGTAGTTGCACGGCATCGAGCGTGGGTTCGGTCCCGCCGCGCTCGGGGTCGACGCCGGCCCGCTTCACCCTCTGCCAGGAGTCGCTGATGACCTCGCGTGGTCGGGCGGGGGCCCGCGACCCCGACATCTCCGCGTCGTACACCGCGTGCAGCACCGCGGCGAAGGCGCGCGGGTCGTCGCCGGCGGACATGGCCGGTTCGGGGATTGCGGTGATCGTCATTCAGTCTTCCGAGGTGGTGTGGCGGGCGTCACATCTGAGCCTGCGACTCTCGCGCGCCCAAGTCAAGGCTGTGCAACCCTTTGCAACCCTTGTCCGCGCGGCCGGATCGGATTGTGCTGTAAGCCATAAGCCCCGTCGATAGCCCTGGAGGACATCATGACTTCAACCCTGGAAGCGACCGAGACCGCCGCCCTTCGCACCCCGCAGCAGCGGGTCGAGGACTGGCTGGCCCGCTTCGACGACGCGTTGCGCGCCGGCGACGCCATCGCCGCCGCCAACCTATTCGCCGTCGACGGCTTCTGGCGCGACCTGGTCGCCTTCACCTGGAACCTGAAAACGTTCGAGGGCCGCGAGGAAATCGCCGACATGCTGACCGTCCGGCTCACCGAAACCGCACCGTCGGGGTGGGTCACCTCCGAGTCGGCGACCGAGACCGAGGACGGCGTCGCCGAGGCGTTCGTCGAATTCGAGACCGGCGTCGGGCGGGGCACCGCGCATCTGCGGCTGCGCCCCGACGCCGACGGGAACGACGAGGGCTGGACGCTGCTCACCACGCTGCAGCAGCTGACCGGCCACGAGGAGCCGCAGGGCCACGGCCGCCCGTTGGGCGCGGTGCACGGCGCCGACCCCGACCGTCGGTCCTGGGCGGAGAAGCGCGAGGACGAGGAGGCCGAGCTCGGCCGCGCGGTCCAGCCCTACGTGCTGGTGATCGGCGGCGGTCAGGGCGGCATCGCCCTGGGCGCTCGGCTGCGGCAGCTCGGCGTGCCGTCGATCGTCGTCGACAGCCACGACCGCCCCGGGGACCAGTGGCGCGGGCGGTACAAGTCGCTGTGCCTGCACGACCCGGTCTGGTACGACCACCTGCCCTACCTCCCCTTCCCCGAGAACTGGCCGGTGTTCGCCCCCAAGGACAAGATCGGCGACTGGCTCGAGTTCTACACCCGCGTCATGGAGGTGCCCTACTGGTCGAAGACCACGTGCACCAGCGCCACCTACGACGAAGAGACCCAGCGCTGGACCGTCGAGGTCGAGCGCGACGGGGAGAAGCTCACGCTGTATCCACGTCAACTGGTCCTGGCGACTGGGATGTCGGGGAAGAAGAACGTCCCCGTCTTCCCCGGGCAGTCCGTGTTCGCCGGCGAGCAGCACCACTCCAGCGAGCACCCCGGTCCCGACGCCTATGCCGGCAAGAAGGTCGTCGTGATCGGCGCCAACAACTCCGCCCACGACATCTGCAAGGCGCTCGTGGAGAACGGCATCGACACCACGATGGTGCAGCGGTCCTCGACGCACATCGTCAAGTCCGATTCGCTGATGGAGATCGGCCTGGGCGCTCTCTACAGCCAGCAGGCCGTCGACAGCGGCATGACCACCAAGAAGGCCGACATGGTCTTCGCGTCGATGCCCTACCGGATCATGCACCAGTGGCAGATCCCCCTCTACGACCAGATCCGCGAGCGCGACAAGGAGTTCTACGACAGCCTCGAGGCCGCCGGCTTCGACCTCGATTTCGGCGACGACGATTCGGGCCTGTTCCTGAAGTACCTGCGCCGCGGCTCCGGCTACTACATCAACGTCGGTGCGAGCGAGCTCGTCGACGACGGCACGATCAAGCTGGCCAAGGGCGACGTCGACCACTTGACCGAGAACTCGGTGGTCCTCTCCGACGGCACCGAGCTGCCCGCCGACGTCGTCGTCTACGCCACCGGGTACGGCTCGATGAACGGCTGGGCTGCCGACCTCATGGGTCAGGACGTCGCCGACCGCGTCGGCAAGGTGTGGGGCCTGGGCTCAGACACCACCAAGGACCCCGGACCGTGGGAGGGCGAGCAGCGCAACATGTGGAAGCCCACCCAGCAGCCCGGCCTGTGGTTCCACGGCGGCAACCTGCACCAGTCGCGGCACTATTCGCTGTACCTCGCGCTGCAGCTCAAGGCTCGCTACGAGGGCATCGACACCCCGGTCTACGGACTGCAGGATGTGCACCATTTGAAGTGATCGCCCGGTGACGGCGCGTGGGCCCCTTCAGGCGGTCGGTTGGAGCGTCACAGTCACGGTCACCGCGTCACCGTCGACGACGGCGACCGCGTGGCCGGGGCGATCCTTGCCGTCGATCAGCAACGTCACCGGCGCACCGTCGCCGACGAAGTTGCGCCACCAGCTCTTCTTGTGTGACCCGAACTTCGACTCCAGCGTGACGGTGTCACCGTCGCGCTGGTAGCCGACGGGCGTCCGGTACACGCGGCCCGACTTGTGGCCGGTGTAGGTGAGGACCGTCAATCCCCGCCCCAAGAAGCGGCCCACGACCGGCGTGTGGAGCAGCGAAAGCATGAACCGGTTGCCGGCCTTGGTGGTGATGGGACTGTCGGGTGCGCCGCTCGTCATGACGCGACCCTACAGCCCTGCTGAGATCTGCCCCAAGTGCCTACAGCTCGGTGATAATCACCGAGGTGCCTCCGTAGGGGACAGATCTCAGCAGCCCTCGAGTTCCGCCAGGTGCTGCGCGACCATGACTTCCTCGACGGCGTCGGCGCGCCCGGGGCGGCGGCCCCCGACCCGGTAGACGACTCCGCGTCCCACCGCCTCGGGCGCGGTGAGCGGCCCCTCGGCCAGCAGCGCGCTCAGCCGTTCTTCGCGCGCATCGAGCGCCCCGGCGTGGACGGCGAGGTCGGCCAGGTACTCGTCGCGGTCGAAGTACGGGCCCTTGTGGTGGAAGGTCGTGTAGATGTCCGCGTCGACCTCGGCGCAGCGCTTCAGCGTCGTCCGCACGTCGGCCAGCGTCGATCCGAGATCCGCGTACATCGGGCCGAACGCCATGAGGTCGACGTCGGCGATGTAGAGCACACCGTCGGGCTCGATGAGGAAGCCGGTGTGCCCGATGGTGTGCCCGGGTAGCGGCACGGCGTGGATGCGGACACCGCCGCCGACGTCGAACACGGCGTCGTCGTCGAAGCCCTGGGCGTCGGGGCGCTCGGACCATCGGAACTTGCGGCGCATCTCCTCGCCGAACGTCTCGGCGTCGACGTCCATGAGCCGGAGGAAGTCGTCCCAGGAGTGCACGCCGGGCAGGTCGCGTTCATGAACGGAGACGGCGGCCTTCGTCTCACCGAGGCCTACGACGTGGTCCTCGTGGTAGTGGCTGATCAACACGAGGTCGACGTCGGGAGCGGCGTGGTCCAGCGACGCGTCGATCTGAACCGTCGTGTCTCCGCCGCGCACGAGCAGCGGATTGCCGCGCGGATAGACGCCGTCGTCGACGCCGCGCAGCAATGTCACGTGCTCGCTGAGTCGCTGTTCGGCCATAGATGCAGGCTAGCCCCGCACGCGCTGCCGTCGCCCTGGAGTAGGCGGCACCTGATCCGGTACCATTGTCGGCACCACGACAAGAAGAGAACCAGGCCATGCCTTCGCTGAACATTTCCTTCACCGACGAGGAGCACGCACTCCTTCAAGCCGCGGCCCAGCGGGCTGGACAGGCACTCAAACCGTTCGCCCACGACGCCGTGGTCAACGCCGCCAGCGAATACCGCCAGAAGGTCCTAGAGGCTGCCCAGCGTTCGGCCGCATGGTCCAAGGAACTCAACGAGCGCCTCAAGTGACCGTCTTCCTCGACCGTGACGCGGTGATCACCGTCGGGTCGGTGGCGTGCGAGAAGCCGCTCCAAGTCGGCGACGAGGGGCTGCTGCAGTCGGCACTGGCTCGCCCCGAGTCATCGGCGTTCGGCCTCGACGCGTACCCGACCGTCTGGGACAAGGCTGCAGCTCTCATGCAGTCCCTGGCCACGAACCACGCGTTTGTCGACGGCAACGAGCGCACAGCATGGGCCGCGGTCTTCGTGTTCTTCGACCTCAACGACATACATCCTCGGGGGCCGCTCGACGTCGACGAGGCAGAGCTCTTCGTCCTCGATGTCGCCGAGGGGCGAGTGAAGGATTGGACAACGATCGCCATTCGACTTCGAGACTTCTACCAATAGTCGGACACTGACCGTCATCGTCGAATGCCCGGCCCGCCCAGAACCCGAATGCCCGGCCGGGCCCCAGACTCCGGCCGCATGGGAGATGATGGCCCCCATGAATCCGGACCCCGACCAGACTCCGCCGACCGTCTCGCGCCGAGACTTCCTCGCCGCTGCCGCCGCGGGAACCGCGGCCACCGCGCTGGGTGCTGCGGCGATAACCGCGGGAACCGGTGATGCCGCCGCGCAATCCGGTTCGATGGTGCAGCGACCCAACATCATCCTGTTCATCACCGACCAGGAGCGAAAGCCCATGCACTGGCCCAAAGGATGGGCCGCGCGGAACCTGCCGAACCGTCAGCGTCTCGTCGACCACGGGCTGTCGTTCGAGAACGCCTTCTGTGCCGCGGCGATGTGCTCACCGAGCCGGGCGACCTTCTTCACCGGCAAGTACCCCGCCGAGCACGGCGTGACCCGCACGCTCACCGAGGGCGGGACGCTCTCACCGTCGGAACCGCAGTTGCCGCTCGACGAGCAGAACATGGCCAAAGTGCTGCGCGCCGCCGGGTACCGCGTCCACTACCGCGGCAAGTGGCACATGAGCAAAGCACCCAACGGCGCCCTGCCGCGGCCCGTCGACATCAAGGGCTACGGGTTCGACGGTTGGCGCTCGCCCGACTTCGGCGGCGACACCGAACCGTCGAACTTCGGCGGCGGGTGCGCCGACCACGACGGTTCGGTCACCAGCCAGGCCGTCAACTTCCTCAAGAACGAAACCGATGGTGCCGCACAGCCTTTCGCGCTGATCATCTCGCTGGCCAACCCGCACGACATCTTGTCCTACCCGCGTACGTGGAACCAGCGCGAGGGCAACTGCGACAACTATGCGTCGAAGGCGCCGGGCGCGTTCCGGCAGGGCATCACGTTGCCGGCGTCCTACAGCGAGAACCTGCTCACCAACTTCAAGCCCAGCGCCCAGGTGCAGTCCAAGGTGCTGCTCGCCGGTGGGCTCGGCCCGCTGCCGACGGCCCAGGGCGCCACCGACTACGCCAACTTCTACGCCTACCTGCACAAGGTCGTCGACAAGCATTTGGGCACGGTCCTGGACACGCTCGACGAGAAGCCCGCGGTCCGCGACCGCACGGTGATCGTGCGCATCTCCGATCACGGCGAGATGGGCATGGCCCACGGCGGACTGCGACAGAAAATCTTCAACGCCTACGACGAGACGCTGCGCGTGCCGCTGATCATCAGCAACCCGGTGATGTTCCCGCGCGGCGCGACCACGACGGCGATGGCCTCGCTCGTCGACCTCATGCCGACGTTCGCCACCCTCGCTCAGGTGCCCGACCGTGCCCGCTGGACGTTCCGCGGCACCGACCTGACACCCGTGATCGCCGACGCCGTCGCGCGCCCGGGTTCCCCGACCGCCGAAGTACAGGACAGTGTCGTCTTCACCTTCGACGACGAGAACGTCGCCACCCCCGACGGCCAGAACATCGTGCGCGAGCCCAACCACATCCGTGCGATCCGCGACAAGCGATGGAAGTACGCCGTCTATTTCGACCCCGACGGGGGCTCCCGCCCGCAGCGCGAGCTCTACGACCTGACGAAGGATCCGCACGAGCTGATCAACCTGGCCGATCCCGCCAATCCTCGCGCCTACCTGCCCAAACAGGTGGCGCGGATGGATCAGAAGTTGCGCGCCGCCATGGCCCGAACTCATACCGCACCGCGTACGGGAGTGCTGCGCTAGCAGCACCTCTGTCAGACCGTCCGGCTATACCTGTCCTCCGACACGCGGACCGATTCGGTCCGTATTCATTTCTTGGAGGAACCCATGAACGTTTTCGTTCGCTCTGCCAGCCTGCTTACCGCTGTGGGCCTGGCGCTCATCGCACTTCTCGCACCTGCCGCTCCGGCCCACGCAATCCAGGGCAAGTACTTCACGCAGGAGTACGGCGGCTCCGGCTATGTCGACATCGACGACATCAACATGAGCAACGGCGTGCTCAGCTTCACCGTCATCATCGAGGCGACCCGCGGCGAAGTGACAGTCAACCCCCTCTACTGGTCGGCCAAGGCCGATGACGGGACCAAGTACGACTGGCCCGACTACTCAGTGACCGACTTGGGCTCTGGCGATCTTCCGGCTGGCGAGCGAGCACGCGGGACCGTCGGCTTCGAGATCGACGGCCCGCGCCCCGCAAGAATCGTCTTCGAAGACGTACTCGGCGATCGACTGGCCAGTTGGACCATCCGCTGGCGCAAGACCAAGCAGACCCCGTCCCCCGCTTCACCCTTCGGTTCTTTCGGGTCGTAGGCGCGCCGGAGCGCCGATCCCGATCACCGTCGATCGGGATCGGCGCCGACCGGATCAAGCCAAGTCGTACGGTGGAGGAAAGACGCGACATCGAGGAGACGACCGGTGAGCAGCACAGCCCGTAAGGCGTACGAAACCCTGGAACCGTTCCACATCCTGGCCTATTTCAATCCCGGCTTGGGTGCGATGCAGACCGATACCGGACTTGATCCGTACGCCGTCTACGTCGGCGGTCGCGGCGCACCGCTGGGTCCGTGCGACAGTTCCGTCGTCACCGCGACGTTCTACAACTTCGCACCGAAGCTCATCGATACCGCGTGGACCAACGCGTGTGCGGCCGGGCTCGACGTCGTAAACGCCCGACGCAACCAGATGCTCAGCGAGCAGTTCGGCGCGATCCTCGGCGAGGATGCGGCCGGGCCGCAGATCGCCGACCTCGCCGCGCGCTACGGCGAGCTCGCGGCGTCGCTCCCGCTGAGTGGACGAGCCCTCGCTGCCGCGTGGGCCGCTGCCGATGTACCCGACGAGCCGATCCTGGCGCTGTGGCACCACATCACCGTGCTGCGGGAATGGCGCGGCGACAACCACATCGCGGCGCTGGTCGTGCACGGCATCAACGGGCTCGATGCCTGCGTCTTCCACGAGGCCGATCTACTGGACCCGACCATCCGCCGCCGCTCGATGGGCAAGACGATGACGCTTCTCACGCGCGGGTGGTCCGAGGACGACTGGAACTTATCGGTCGACCGCCTCGTCGAGCGCGGCCTCATCGAGCGCACGGATAGTCCAGTCGGTCACCGTCTCACGCCCGACGGCGCCGAGCTCTACGACGACATGGAGGCCATGACCGACGCGGTGAGCGAGACCGCGTGGACCGGTCCGGGCGCCGACGAGCTCCTCGATGCGATGCGTCCACTGGCCAAGAGAGTCCTGGATGCCGGCGTCCTCCCGGGCACCAAGAAGAAGTGATCTCGATACACCGGCTCGCTAGCACCTCACCGGCACTCGATCACCGTTTCCTGTTGCGCTCTCGTAGCTGATACTTCGCCCGCTGCTGACGGGTGACGGTCTTCCACTGCTGTTGGCGCTCGCGTTCCGCACGAGCATTGCCACGACTGGCCGCCCATTGACTCTCGCGCAGCATCCGCTCGTAACGGTCTAGGCGATCGGCGTCCAGGTCGTCGCCGTCAATCGCCGCTCGCACCACGCAGCCCGGCTCCGACCGGTGCTGACAGTCCGCGAAACGACACTGCGCGGCCAGCGCCTCGATGTCGGCGTACACGCGTTCGATGCCCTCGTCGGCATCCTGCAACCCGATCCCGCGCAGGCCCGGGGTGTCGATGAGGACACCGCCGGGGAAGGGGATGAGTTCGCGGGTGACCGTCGTGTGGCGGCCTTTGTCATCGGCGGACCGCACGGCACCGGTGTCCATGCGGTCAGCTCCGACGATCGCGTTGACCAGCGTCGACTTCCCGACGCCGGAGGCGCCGAGCACCACCGTGGTGCCGCGCAGGTGCTCGCGCAGAACGTCGAGGCCGTCACCGGTGACCGAGCTGACCTGCAGTACTTCGGCGCCCAGCAATTGCGCCGCAAAGTCAGCCGCGGCAACGGCGGGATCACCGTCGAAAAGGTCGGCCTTGGTGAGCAGCACGACCGGTGTCGCACCCGCGTCCCAGGCCAGTGCCATCAGGCGCTCGACCTTCGACGGGCGCAACTTGGCGGTCAGCGCGGTCGCGACGACCACGGTGTCAACGTTGGCGACCAGCGCCTGTCGGCGCGAGGTGCGGTCCGACGACGCGCGGTAGATCGCACTGCGCCGCGGGAGCACGGCCACCAATTGCGGGGTGCCGTCGAGGCGCAGCGCCGCCCAGTCGCCGGTGACGACGCCGCCCTCCTCGCATACGACCGCCGGCGTGGCGGCCCGGAACGGACCGAGCGAGGTGTGGACGTCGCAACGCCCGCGGTCGACACGCGAAACTCGAGCGGGAATTAGACCGGCGGAGGCGTGATCGGCGAACTCGGCGCCGCGAAACGCGTCCCAGCCGAGTGTGGAGAGATCGAAAGAATCAGGGGTTGGAGAAGACATGTGAATTCCTAGGGGTGGGATGAGTCGGAGTACTGCGGACAGCACGAACTGCGACGGTCATCGACCCACCTCCCTAGTCATTCACTCGACGTCCTGACAACCCCACGCTAGCCACGCCCGGATCGGCGTCGCAATCGATTTATCACTCGACCTACTGCGGCCGGAGCTCCCGACGCAAGATCTTGCCGGTCGGACCTTTCGGCAGACTCTCGCGGATCCACACGACCCGCGGGTACTTGTATCCGGCGATCTGGTCGCGCACGTAGTCCCGGATGTCGTCGGCACTTGCCTCAGAACCCGGACGCAACGCCACAGCCGCCGCAACCTCTTGACCCAGATGCTCATCGGGAACCCCGACGACGGCGGCCTCGACGACGTCGGGGTGCTCGTAGAGGACTTCCTCCACTTCACGCGGATAGACGTTGTAGCCGCCCCGGATGATCATGTCCTTCTTACGGTCGACGATCGCGAAGTAGCCGTCACCGTCGCGTATACCCAGGTCGCCGGAGCGGAACCAGCCGTCGGGAATCGCCTCGGCGGTGGCGTCGGGTCGGCCCCAATATCCGCGCATCAGGTTCTCGCCGCGGATGACGATCTCGCCGACCTCCCCGTCGGGGACGTCCTCACCCTGTGAGTCGACCACCCGCATCTGCACCCCGGGCAACGCGCGCCCCACCGAGCCAACCTTGCGCGGGGATTCGGGCACGTTGAACGACGCCGCCGGCGACGTCTCCGACAGCCCGTAGCCCTCGAGGATGATGCAGTCGAATTCGGCCTCGAAGGCGCGCAGCACCTCCCCCGGCAGCGATGCACCACCGGAGATGCACGAGCGCAACGACGGCACGGCCTTGTCGCCCGCCGCGTTGAGCAGTGCCGAGTACATCGTCGGCACGCCGGCGAAGACCGTCACCGCGTCACGCTTCATGACCGCCAGCGCACGGTCGGGATCGAAGCGCGGGATCAGCGTGAGGCGGGCCCCGACGCTGAACGCCGCGTTCATCGCGCACGTTAGCCCGAAGCAGTGGAACAGCGGCAGGCAACCCATGATCACGTCGTTCTCGTCGATCTGCGTGATGTGCGCGGCGGTGGTGCGCGCGTTGCTCACCAGGTTGTGGTGGGTCAGCTCTGCGCCCTTGGAGACTCCGGTGGTGCCCGAGGTGTACAGGATCACCGCGGTGTCCTGCGCCGACCGCGACGGCTGCGGCAGCGCATCGGCAGCAGCTCTGTCGACGGCAGCCTCGACGGTGTCGGCGACCTCCCCGTCGTGGGCGAAGACCACGCGTGCTCCCGAGTCCTCGAGGAAATACGCGATCTCCCGCTCCTTGCACATCGGGTTGATCGGCACAACGACGAGGTCGGCCAACTGCGCTCCGTAGAACGCGACCGCGAACGCAGGGACGTTCGGCAGCACGAGTGCCACCCGGTCCCCGGCCCGCAATCCTCGTCGACGAAGATCTGCCGCCACGGCGACCGCCGCCTCGTGCAGTTGCGCGAAGGTCAGTTCGACGTCGTCGAGGCTCAGGGCGACCCGCTCCCCGTGACGCCCGGCGGCGTCGACGAGGAGCTGCGACAGGTGCTCCACCGCTGCCCGCCTACGAGGTCGCGCCGACGGGGACTGCGCCGTCGCTGACGACGTAGTCCTGCAGGCCTTCGGCCAGTTCCTGCTCGCACAGGTCGCGGTACATCGCGAATCCGCCGAGGAAGTACAGGAACTGCTTGGGCTTGCCGGGGATGTTCTCGCCGCTCCACCAACTGCTGGCCTTGGGAGCCAGGGTCATGTTGTAAATCGCGTCGACCTGGGCCATCCAACCGTCGATCGATTCACCCTTCGGCTCGATCGACCGCGCGCCCTGCTCGCCGACCATGTCCATGATCCGGCCGGCAACCTGCACCTGGTAGTCGGACTGCAGCGGCGGCGAGAAGAATCCGCCCGGGCTCAGCGGACCGGAGAGGAAGAACATGTTGGGGAACGCGTCGGACATGAGGCCCAGGTGCGTGCGGGCACCGTCGGCCCAGTGCTCACCAAGCGTCCGCCCACCGGTCCCGGTGATGTTCAGCCGGGTCAGTGAACCGGTCGCGGCGTCAAAGCCGGTGGCGAGCACGAGCACATCGGCGTCGACGGTCGCCCCGCTTGCCAGGCGCACCCCGGTGGGCGTGACGGTGGCGATCGGGTCGGCCTTGGTGTTGACGAGGTGCACGTTGTCGCGGTTGAAGGCGTCGTAGTAGCCGGTCTCGCAGCACAGTCGCTTGGTCAGCGGCGGGTGGTCCTTGGGGATCAGCTGGTCGGCGGTCGCCGGATCGTTGATCATGCCGCGGACCTTTCGCTCCAGGAACTCGCGCAACGTGTCGTTGGCCTCTTGGTTGAAGATCAAGTCGGCGAAGCTGGTGTACAGCGAGAGCCCACCGGCCTCCCACCGGAACTCGTACTCGGCCTCGCGCTCCTCGGGGGTGACCTCCAGAGCCGAGCGCGTCTCCGAGGGCCGCATCTCCCAATCGACGAGGAAGTTACCGGCGAACGACTCATCGAGCTCGCGGCGGCGCAGCTCCGGGTACACCGACTTGATCCGCGCTTCGTACTCCTGCGGCATCGGCGTGTTCTGCAGCGGCACCACCCACATCGGGCTGCGCTGCAGCACCGTCAACGACTCGGCCTGCTCGGCGATTTTCGGGATCAGCTGCACGCCGCTGGACCCGGTCCCGATGATCGCGACGCGCTTGCCCGACAGGTCGATGCCCTCGCGCGGCCACTGCGCGGAGTGGATCACGGGACCGTCGAAATCGGCGAGCCCCTCGATCTCCGGGATGTAGGGCGTCGAGAGGAACCCGACGGCGGGGATGAAGAAGCGCGAGCGCCACTGCTCACCGGCGTCGGTGGTGATCAACCACGTGCCGTCACCCTCGTCGAAGGTGGCGGAGGTGACCCGCTGGCCGAAGGTGATGTCGCGACGCAGATCGAAGCGGTCGGCGACGTGGCGCAGGTAGCGCAGCACGTCGGACTGCGCGGCGTAGCGCTCGGGCCACACCCACTCCTGCTGCAGGTCGTCGTCGAAGGCGTAGGAGTATTCGAGGCTCTCGATGTCGACGCGCGCACCCGGGTAGGTGTTCCAGTACCAGGTGCCGCCGACGTCGTCGCCGGCCTCGATGACGTGGACCGTGTAGCCCTTCTCCCTCAGGTGCTGCAGGGCGCGCAGGCCGGAAAACCCGGCTCCGACGACGAGGACGTCGACCTCGGTCGGTGTGGAATCGGTCGTGGTGTGCTGGTTCATGGGACTCTCCGTCGTGAGTTGATGATGGTTGATCGGTGGGTGGTTGGGAAGGCGACTACGCGAGGCAGTGCAGCGGCTTGCCGTCGTTGAAGGCGACCATGTCGGCGACGATGGGGGCGAGGTCGAGGACCCGGCCCGGTTCCTCACCGCGCAGCTCGGAATACGCGCGGTGCAGGTTGGCGGGCAGCCGCTCGGAGTCGAGCCACGACGCGCATACGCCCAGGTCGGTGCGCCGCGCTGCTTCCAGGGGCTCTAGGCCTTTGGCCATGCCCTCGCGCGCGGCCTCCCAGACGAGTTCGAGGTAGTCGATCTGCGGCTGGATCAGGCTGGCGTCGCCGATGGCGCCATGCCCGGGGACGAGCGTTTCGACGTCGAGATCGGCCAGCTCGCGAAGGGTGGTGATCAGCCCGGTGACCGAGCCCATCAGGACGAACGGCGTGCCGCGGTTGAAGACGAGGTCGCCGGTGTAGAGCAGTCCGCGTTCGGGGATCCAGACATAGGCGTCCTCGGTGGTGTGCGCGGCGCGGCCGGGGTGGCGGACCATCGCGGCGGTGTCATCGAGGTGCAGGGTGATCTCGTCGGTGAAGGTGACCGTCGGTTCGGAGATCTCCAGGTCGCCCCAGTCGACGCCCTCGAACAGGTGGCAGGTGTCCAGGCCGGTGGCGAGCATGCGGTCGCGGCAGGCGTGCTGCGCGATGATCGTCGCCTCGGGGAACAGGTAGTTGCCGTAGGTGTGGTCGCCGTGGTGGTGGGTGTTCACGATGACCCCGACCGGCCGCTTCGCGACCGCCGCCACCGCGTCGCGCAGCCGCTTGCCGCGGCTCTCGGTGAAGCAGGTGTCGATGAGCACGGTGCTGCGCTCACCGGCAAAGAGGCCGGCGTTGTTGAGGCCCCACCCGCCGTCGGGCTGGATGAAGGCGTGGAAGCCCCCGCCGAGTGGTTGCAGCGTGCCGACGGTGGCCGCCCGCTCGATGGTCGTCATGGTGTCTCCGTCCGGGTTGATGAAGTTGCGTGTGGTCGGGCCGAGAGGTCGAGCCCGCCGTCGGGTCGTGTGTGGGTGGGACCCCCCCCGGGTGGGAGACACCC
>CAZVVS010000048.1:0-18565 GCA_964630585.1 uncultured Gordonia sp. | reverse complement strand
GACGCCGAGCACCGGGTAGTGGCCGAGGCCGAGGACGACGAAGATGTCGCCGCTGCGGTCGTGTGCGCACATGTCGGAGCGGTCGTAGAAGTTGCGGTCCGACGTGGTCGGCCAGGCAATCGGCAGCGGTGCCTGGTGGATGGGGAATTCGTCTCCTGCGGTGATCACTTGTTTCCTCCGATCCCGTCCCAGTACGTGCCGTCGAGCATGGCTCGCAGCGCCGCCTGGTTGAGGATCTTGTCGTCGGGGTTGTCGGGTTCTTCTGCCTGGCCAAACTCGACTGCGCGGCACTGCACGCGGAACAGGATCATCGAGTAGTACAGCGTGGCGTAGGTGATGTAGAAGTCCATGTCGCGCAGCGGGGCGCCACTGGCTTCGGCGTAGGCGGCCTCGATCTCGTACCGGTCCCAGAACTCCGGCATGCCGGCGACCCCGGCCATGTCGGCGATGTCCTGGAAGAAGCGGTGCAGCGCGATGCCCCACGCGACGTCGAGTTCGCGCGGTGCGCGGGTGGCCATCTCCCAGTCGAGGACGGCGACGGGGGTGAAGTCGCGGTAGATGATGTTGCCGATGCGGGCGTCGCCCCAGCTGAACACGGCGTCCTCGGTGGCCGGCATGTTGTCACGCATCCAGATCAGGGCACGCTCGATGAGCGGCGAACCCGGTCGGTCGCGCGTCGTCCACGCATAGAACTCGCCGGCCCGTCGGATGTGTGCCGCGAGCGCGGTCTCACCGTCGTACGGGGCTTCGAGGAGATCGGCCGGCAGAGGGGCGCCGTGGATGTCGGCGAGCACCTGCACCGTCCGCTGCTGCAACTGCCGACGATCCTCCTCGGTTCCCTCCGACAGCCACGAGCCGAACGTGTAGGGCAGGACGTCGGGCGGCACGAGTCCGTCGACCCGTCCCATCACGATGAACGGGGCGCCGATGACCTCGTCCGACGGCTCGCTCCAGTACAGCGGGGGCACTGGGACGTCGGTTGTCTTCGCGACGTAGTCCATCAACCGGAACTGATTGTCGAGGTCGTACGCGGGGAAGACGGGATCGCTCTCCGGCGACGGTGCCACGCGCACGACGAGGGGGTGTTCTTCGCCGTCCCACTCGGCGTCGACAATGACGGTCTCGCTCGACATGCCGTTGCCGTCGGGCGGGCTGACCTTGGTGATGGTGGCCGGTGAACCGGCTTTGCTACTGAGCCACTCGGCGAGCGCCGGAGCGATCGTCTCCGGGGTCAGTCGTGACGCGGAGGGGCGGGCCATCTCGGCGGAGTTACCGGGGAGGGGCCCGTCGGTGTTGTCGGTGTCTGTCGCCATAGGTGAAGTAGAACACGTTCCACTTGTGTGCGGACGATTTTTGGACAATTTCGAAGCAAGTTGCACCGAAATTATTGACGCCTTGGGTTAATGGCGATAACTTAACGTCGATAACCGACTGGGGAGGCTTCTCGTGGAACGACTGACCAACGCCGTGCTCGCTGCACCGAAAGCCGTCCTCGTGGGCGCCCTCG
This sequence comes from uncultured Gordonia sp., assembly GCA_964630585.1. Lineage (GTDB taxonomy): Bacteria > Actinomycetota > Actinomycetes > Mycobacteriales > Mycobacteriaceae > Gordonia. Next base: position 17,058 of record CAZVVS010000048.1, on the reverse strand, counting down.
CACTGCTGGTGCTCTTCGGGGTCTACGGTGGCGGCGTTGCCAGCCACCTGCTGTCGGGCGGGTTCGAGGATCCCCATACCGAGTCGGCGCAGGCCGGCAAGGTCTTGGAGAAGGAGTACGAGCGCAGCGCGATCGAACTCATCCTCAAGATCGACGCCCCCGACCGCGACGTCACCACCGACCCGGTCGTCGCCCGGATCGGTCAAGAGCTAGTCAAAGACCTCAACGAATACGACTTCGTGCTCGACCCGCTGTTGTCGATCTGGACCGAGCCTGCCGCCGCGAAGAACCTCATCAGCAAGGACAAGCAGTCAACGCTGATCATCGTCCCGCTCGCCGGCGGTGAGAACCAGGCGCCGCTGCACGCCGAGGACCTCGCCGCCCGGTACGCGGGGGAGCGCGACGGTGTGCGGATCACCGCCACCGGCCAGGGCATGGTGTACACCGACATCAACGAACAGGTGTCCAAAGACCTTGCGATTGCCGAGGGCATCGCCATCCCGATCAGCTTTCTGGTCCTGATCTTCGTGTTCGGCGGTGTGATCGCCGCGTCGCTGCCGATCGTCGTCGGGGTCTTCGCCATCATCGGCACCCTGGCCATCCTGCGACTCTTCGCCCTGTTCGCCGACGTCTCGATCTTCACGATGAACCTCGCGACGGCCATGGGCCTGGCCCTGGCGATCGACTACACGCTGCTGCTGGTCACGCGCTATCGAGAAGAAGTCGCCGGAGGGCTGACGAGACCGGAGGCCATCCACCGCGCGATGGCGACGGCGGGGCGCACGGTGACGTTCTCGGCCATCATCGTCGGCCTGTCGCTCTCGGGGCTGATGATCTTCCCGATGTACTTCCTGCGCTCGTTCGCCTACGCCGGGTTGGCCGTCGTCGCTATCGCCCTGTTGGGCTCGCTGGTCATCACCCCGGCGTTGCTCGCGGTCCTCGGTGACCGGATCGACTCGTTGGACCTGCGCAAACCGGTGCGCCGCTTGTTCGGCCGACCGGTGCGATCCTTCGTCCCCGTCGAGGAGTCGTGGTGGTACCGCTTTGTGCAATGGGTGCTCAAACGCGCCGCGCCGGTCGCCGTTCTCACGACGCTGGTGTTGCTGATCCTGGGTGCCCCGTTCCTGTCGATCAAGCTGGGCTTCCCCGACGACCGGGTCCTGCCCTCGTCGTCGTCGGCACGCGCGGCGATGAACGAGATCCGCGACGACTACGCCCACAAGCTCGGCAACGAGATCACCGTCGTCGTCACCGGGCCGTCCGGTGAGGCCGCCGACTCCTACGCCGCACAGCTGTCCAGGATTGCCGGTGTCGAAGCGGTCACCAGCCCTGACGCCGTGTACTCCGACGGTCGGGCGATCGCGCCCCGTCAATCGACGGACTACCGCGGCGAGCATCGCATCCTCACCGTCGCCAACGACGCCGATCCACTCCAATCGTCGGGCCAGGATCTGCTGGCCAACCTGCGTGACGTCGAGAAACCCGCCGGTGCCGACGTGAAGTTCGCGGGCATCGCCGCGTCGACCGAGGATGTGGTCAACTCGATGTACAAACACATCCCGTGGGTGCTGTTGTGGATTGCGGTCACCACGTTCGGCCTGTTGTTCCTGTTCACCGGCAGCATCGTGCTGCCGCTCAAGGCGCTGGTGCTCAACCTGCTGTCGCTCTCCGCAGCATTCGGCGCGCTGGTCTGGATCTTCCAGTGGGGCCACTTCGGCGCATTGGGGACGACGTCGACCGGGTTCATCGTCGCGTCCATCCCGATGCTCATGTTCTGCGTCGCGTTCGGACTCTCGATGGACTACGAGGTGTTCCTACTCGGCCGCATTCGCGAGGAATGGCTCAAGTCCGGTCGGACGCGCGCCGACAGCGACCACGCCGTCGCCTTCGGCCTCGCGAGTACCGGTCGGGTGATCACCGCCGCGGCACTGTTGATGGCGATCGTGTTCGGCGCGATGATCTCCTCGCAGGTCTCGTTCATGCGCATGTTCGGCCTCGGCCTGACCATCGCGGTGCTGATGGACGCGACGATGATCCGCATGCTGTTGGTACCGGCGTTCATGCGGCTGGCGGGGAGGCTCAATTGGTGGGCGCCGGCACCGCTGCGAAAGCTGCACGACAAGATTGGGCTGTCGGAATCGTGAGGGTGCGGTCATGATGTCGCCGCGCCCCCGGTCCCCGCGCGGATCGGGGGAGCAGTTGGCAGAAGAGATCATCGACGCCGCGATGGTTCTCCTGGAGGAGCACGACAACGCCGACGGGGTGTCGATCCGTGCCGTCGCCGATGCCGTCGGGGTGTCCCCGCCCGCGATCTACCTCCACTTCACCGACAAGGACGCCCTGCTCGACTCCGTGTGCGGGCGCTATTTCGACCGACTCGACGTGGAGTTGGGCGCGGCGGAGGCCGGTCACGATCACCCACTCGACCGGACTCTGGCAATGGGCCTGGCCTACGTGCGGTTCGCCTTGGCCAACCCGGCCGTCTATCAGTTCGCCTTCGGCCACACCGGCGCCGACGGCACGCCGATGGTCGACGAGGCGCTGCGCACCGCCGCATTCGGGCGGCTCGCCGGCGCGGTGGGGTCTCTCGCCGACCTCGGCTGGTACCCGCCGGACCCGCCGGGCGGAGCCGAGGTCCACGCGTTGCAGATGGCCTTGGAGATGTGGACGGTCGCCCACGGCGTCGCCTCGTTGATGATCGCCAAACCAGAGTTGCCCTGGGGCGACGACCTGCAGGTCGCCGAATCGGTGATGCGCGCGAGTTGCCTGGGAAACGCGCTGCTGCCGGTGGTGGGCGAGCACGCGGAAGGCGAACAGGTCGTGGAGTTCGTCGATGGAATCCGTACGACCGACCGCGGGCGAACGGATTAGTCAAGAAAAGGTAAAGTTGGAACTGTTCGGCGCCCTCACGCGTTGCACGTAATGATGGAGCCACCGAGCTTCCCGACTACCTACTAAGGAGCCTGCTGTGCGAGAGTCCAGCAACCCCGTGATGCGCGGCGTGGTCCGCGATAACGAGAAAGCCGCGCCGTATGCCGGCTTCGGTCAGATGGCGGCCGGCGCGCAGAGCGTCATCCTCGATGCGAACGGACAGCCGACCTACGCACCGGCTCCCGCCGGGCGCGCACTCACAATTGACGATGTCGTCACCAAGACCGGCATCACGCTGGGCGTGCTGACGGCCGTCGCGATCGCGGCCTACGCCCTCATCCAGACCAACGAGGCCCTGGCGATGCCGCTGTGGCTCGTCGGCATGATCGGCGGCCTGGTGCTGGTGCTCGTCGCCTCCTTCGGGCGCAAGCAGGACAACCCGGCCATCGTGCTCGGCTACGCCGCTTTCGAGGGCCTGTTCGTCGGCGCGATCTCCCACATCTTCGCCAACGTCGTCGTCGGTGACGCCAATGCCGGCCTACTGATCGGTCAGGCCGTCCTGGCCACGTTCGGCGTGTTCTTCGGCATGCTCGTCGTGTACAAGACCGGTGCTATTCGCGTCACGCCGCGCTTCACCCGCATGCTCATTGCCGGCATCATCGGTGTCGTCGTCCTGATGCTGGGCAACTTCGTGATCAGCCTGTTCACCGGTGAGCCAGGGGCGCTGCGCGACGGTGGCCCCATCGCGATCATCTTCTCACTCGTCTGCATCGGTCTGGCGGCGTTCAGCTTCCTGGTCGACTTCGACCAGGCCGACCGCCTCATCCACGCCGGTGCCCCGTCGAAGGCGGCGTGGGGCGTGGCCCTGGGGCTGACCGTCACCCTGGTCTGGCTCTACGTCGAGATCCTGCGCCTGCTGAGCTACTTCCAGAGCGACTAGCAACTAGCAAGAGAGCGGCCCCGAGGAGAGATCCTCGGGGCCGCTCTCGTAGGTCGAGCAGATCAGCTCAGGCGCTCGAGCACCATCGCCATGCCCTGGCCGCCACCGACGCACATCGTCTCGATGCCGAACGTGCCGTCGTGGGTCTGCAGGTTGTTCAGCAGGGTCGTGGTGATGCGCGCACCGGTCATGCCGAAGGGGTGGCCGATCGCGATGGCGCCGCCCGAGACGTTGAGCTTGTCGTGGTCGATGCCGAGCTCGGCCGCCGACCCGAGGACCTGGACGGCGAACGCCTCGTTGATCTCGAACAGGTCGATGTCGGAGATCGACATGCCCGCGGTCCGCAGCACCTTGCGCACGGCCTCGATCGGGCCGAGGCCCATGATCTCCGGCGACAGTCCGGTCGCCGCCGTCGCAACGATGCGTGCGAGCGGGGTCAGGCCCAGTTCCTTGGCCTTGGTGTCGCTCATGATGACCAGCGCGGCGGCGCCGTCGTTGAGCGGGCAGGCGTTGCCGGCGGTGATGGTGCCGTCGGGACGGAAGACCGGCTTGAGCTGGCTGATCTTGTCGTAGGTGGTGCCCGCGCGCGGGCCGTCGTCGGCCGTCACCTTGGTGCCGTCGGCGAGCGTGATCGGGTCGATCTCACGGGCATAGAAGCCGTTGTTGATGGCCTCCTCGGTGCGGTTCTGACTCCGCACGCCCCAGCGGTCCTGGTCCTCGCGGGAGATGCCGGTGAAGCTGGCGACGTTCTCGGCGGTCTCACCCATCGGGATGTACACGTCGGGCAGCAGGCCGTCGTTGCGCGGGTCGTGCCACGCGCCGGCGCCGCCCTCTGCGGCCTTCGCGGTGCGCGCCTGCGCCTCCTCGAACTCGGGGTTCTTCGAGTTGGGCGCGCCGTCTGCGGCACCGGAGATCCCGAAGGAGGAGACGCTCTCGACGCCGCCGGAGATGAACACGTCGCCCTCACCGGCCTTGATGGCGTGCAGCGCCATGCGGGTGGTCTGCAGCGACGACGAGCAGTAGCGGTTGACCGTCACGCCGGGTACGTGGTCGAGGCCGAGCTCGACGGCGATGACCCGGGCGATGTTGTAACCGCCCTGGCCGCCGGGCTGGCCGATGCCCCAGTGGATGTCGTCGATGTCGGCGACGTCGAGCTGGGGGACCTTTCCGAGCGCGGTGGCCACCATCTGGCGGCTCAGCTCGTCGGGACGGACGTCTTTGAGGGACCCCTTCCCGGCGCGGCCGATGGGGGAGCGGGCATGGGCGACGATGACTGCTTCAGGCATGTCGGTCACCCTACTCCGGCGGCTTCAGCGCGCGGCAGGAGACGGTAGCAATCGGCGGATGCGGTTGATGAGGCGGCGTGACTCGACCGCTTCGGACACCTCGGGCGGGGTCGGCAGTGGGCCGCCCCATTCCCCGACGGCGTCGAGCACCTCGGGCAACAGGATGCTCGCGGCGAGTGCGTATCCGGCTGCGGACGGGTGGTAGTTGTCGGGGGAGAACATGTGCTCCGGACGGGCCAGGAACTCCTTGGCGAGTACGTCGGCCATCGGGACCGCTCGGCCGCCGTGCGCGCGCACCGCCGAGCGCTGGGCCGCGGCGAGCCGCAGGCCGTACTGCCGGATCACCCAGCGCAGCGGCTGCGGGATCGCCGTCACCACGCCGAGGTCGGGACACGTTCCGACGACCACCTTCGAGCCGGCGTCGACGAGGAGTTGGACGGCATCGCCGAGGCGTCGCGCCGACAACCGGATCCGGTTCACCGCGGTGACGTCGTTGCCGCCGACGAGGATGACGGCCACGTCGGGTCGCGACCGCGTGATCAGCGACGCGTGGATTTGCGCGGCCAGCCCCTTCGACGTCGCGCCGTCCATGGCCTTGTTGCTGTAGCGCAACACCTTGCCGGTCTCGCGGACCAGATTGCGCACGATCTGCACGCCCGGCGTCTCTTCGGCGGTGTCGACGCCGAGCCCGGCGGCCGTCGAATCCCCGTACGTCGCCAGGTGCAGGTCGACATCGATCTCGCGCGAGAACGGCACCGGACCGCGTCCGTCCGGGTAGTAGACGCCGTCGCCGTTGGGCGGGCTGTCGGTTCGGCGCGGGATGATTTGTCGGGCGTGCGCGGCCTGCGAATTCAAGTAGCGGTACGCGGCGTACGAGGCGGCGGCACTCGCGCCCGCAGCGACGACGGTGGCCTCCACGTCGCGCAGGATCCGATCGGCCTTCTCGTCGGGGTTCGCGGACGGCACGGGACCAACTCTACTGGGTTGGACCCAGCGTGACCGGCAACCACGGGGTCCGTGCGTCAACAGGCGGATCGAGTGCGACCATAGACGTATGCGCATCGCCAATCATGTGATCGACCTGGTCGGCAACACGCCGCTGGTGAAGCTCAACTCGGTTGTGGATCCGGGTTCGGGAACCGTGGCCGCCAAGATCGAGTACCTCAACCCGGGCGGCAGTTCAAAGGACCGGATTGCAGTCAAGATGGTCGACGCCGCCGAGGAGGCGGGGCTGCTCAAGCCGGGCGGGACCATCGTCGAGCCGACGTCGGGCAACACCGGCATCGGCTTGGCGCTGGTGGCCCAGCAGCGCGGATACAAGTGCGTGTTCGTCTGTCCGGACAAGGTCGGCGAGGACAAGCGCAATGTGCTGCGCGCCTACGGCGCCGAGGTAGTCGTGTGCCCGACCGCCGTCGCGCCCGAGCACCCCGACAGCTACTACAACGTCTCCGACCGCCTCACGCGCGAGATCCCCGGCGCGTGGAAGCCCAACCAGTACTCCAATCCGGCCGGCCCGGCGAGCCACTACGAGACCACCGGTCCGGAGATCTGGCGCGACACCGACGGCAAGATCACCCACTTCGTCGCGGGCGTCGGCACGGGCGGGACGATTACCGGCACCGGTCGCTACCTCAAGGACGTGTCGGGCGGCGCAGTCAAGGTCGTCGGCGTCGACCCGGAGGGCTCGGTCTACTCCGGTGGGAGCGGCCGCCCGTACCTCGTCGAGGGCGTCGGTGAGGACTTCTGGCCCGAGGCCTACGACCCGACGGTGCCCGATGAGATCATCGCGGTGTCCGACGCGGACTCCTTCGAGATGACCCGACGCCTGGCCCGCGAGGAGGGCCTACTCGTCGGCGGATCGTGCGGCATGGCTGTCGTCGCGGCGTTGGAGGTCGCCAAGCGGGAGGGCCCCGACTCGCTGGTCGTCGTGCTGCTGCCCGACGGCGGACGCGGATACCTGGGCAAGATCTTCAACGACGAGTGGATGAGCAGCTACGGGTTCCTGCGCTCGTCGCTCGACGGCGCTGACGCGGCCGAGCCCACTGTCGGCGACGTGCTGCGCGGCAAGAGTGGCGGCCTTCCCGACCTCGTGCACACGCACCCGCAGGAGACGCTGCGCGACGCCATTGAGATCCTGCGCGAGTACGGGGTTTCGCAGATGCCCGTCGTCGGCGCCGAGCCGCCCATCATGGCCGGCGAGATCGCCGGTGCGGTGACCGAACGAGACCTGCTCTCGGCCGTGTTCTCCGGGCAGGCCGGCCTGGCCGACCCGGTGTCGAAGTTCATGGGCGAGGCCTTCCCGCTGATCGGCGCCGGCGAACCGGTGTCCGCGGCGACCAATGAACTCAGCAAGGTCGACGCACTGATGGTCGTCGAGGACGGCAAGCCCATCGGCGTCATCACCCGCCACGACTTGTTGGCGTTTGTGAGCAAGCACCCCAACGTCGGAGGAAACAATGAGTGACGATCCCAACCAGGGATTCTCCACGCGCGCGATCCACGCCGGGTACGAGCCCGACCCGCTGACCGGCGCGGTCAACGTCCCGATCTACGCCAGCTCGACCTTCGCGCAGGACGGGGTCGGCGGGTTGCGCGACGGTTTCGAGTACGCCCGCACCGGCAACCCGACGCGCCGCGCGCTGGAAGCCAACATGGCCGCGCTCGAAGGCGGGCGGTACGGCCGTGCCTTCTCGTCGGGCATGGCCGCTACCGATGCGCTGCTGCGCGCGACACTGCGCCCCGGCGACCACCTGGTGATCCCCAACGATGCTTACGGCGGCACGTTCCGGCTCATCGACAAGGTGTTCTCGCAATGGGGGATCACCTATTCGGTGGCCGCGGTCAACGACGTCGACGCGGTGCGCGCCGCGATCACGCCGCAGACCAAGCTGGTGTGGGTCGAGACGCCGACCAACCCGCTGCTCAACATTGGCGACATCGAGGCGATCGCTGCGGTGGCCCACGACGCGGGCACCAAGCTCGTCGTCGACAACACGTTTGCCTCGTCGTATCTGCAGCAGCCGTTGGCGCTGGGTGCCGACGTCGTCCTGCATTCGACGACCAAGTACCTCGGCGGGCACTCCGACGTCGTCGGCGGGATCCTCGTGACCGACTCCGCCGAGCTCGACGAGGCGATCGCCTTCCTGCAGAACGGTGCGGGCGCGGTGCCCGGTCCGTTCGACGTCTACCTGACGCTGCGCGGCATCAAGACGCTGGCGGTGCGGATGGACCGGCACTCCGACAACGCCGAGGCCGTCGTCGAGTTCTTGTCTGCCCACCCTGGTATCGAGAAGGTCCTGTACCCGGGCCTGGAAGGCCACCCCGGGCACGCTGCGGCAGCAAAGCAGATGCGGCGCTACGGCGGCATGGTGTCGGTGCTCGTCGCCGGCGGACGCCAGGGAGCGTTGGACCTGTGCGCGGGGACCAAGGTGTTCACGCTGGCCGAGTCGCTGGGCGGCATCGAATCGCTCATCGAGCATCCGGGTGCGATGACCCACGCGTCGACGGCGGGTTCGCTGTTGGAGGTGCCCGACAACTTGGTGCGCCTGTCCGTCGGTATCGAGGACGCCGACGACCTCATCGGCGACTTGAAGCAGGCGTTGGGCTAGCGACCTCCGGTGGTCGGGGAGTCTGCCGTTCCGGTCGGGCGCGGTCGACGTGACCGGCGCGTATTTCTCGGTGTGGGCCTCTGGCTGATGGCGATGACCTATTGGTTCCTTCGGCCGAATCTGTGGGTCCTCGACCTGATCGTCATCCCGTTGGTGTGGCTTGTGTCCTTGGCGGGAATCGCTCTGCTCGGGTTCAGTGCGGTCCGTGCGCGCTCGGCGGTCGGGGCAGTGCTGGTCGCGCTCGTCGTCGCGATCACCGTCGTCGTCGGGAGCTGGTGGCAGGTGTCGTCGCGCGGGTGGTTCGCCGTCAACCGGTTGATGTTCGAGAAGGCCGCAACGGCGGACCCGGGCACCGACTACTACGGGAATCGGCTGCCGCTGCCACTGCGGTATCTCAGTGTCGGCGGCCGGGTGTCGTCGGGCGTGGGTCCGTTCCGCGACACCCGATTCTTCCCGCAGTGGTTGGGCGTCCCCGACGACGCCGGCGGCTATCTATATCGGCCGTCGGGCTCACCGGAGGGCTTCGACATGTACGGGCAACTGTGCGAGGACCCGGTGTCCCTCGGTGGCGGTTGGTGGACGTGCGGGCTCAGGTGAGGACCTGTCAGGTCAGCTGAAGTGCTTGACCGTGTCGCGCTTGACGCTGCCGAACGCGGCCGCGGAGATCGGCGTCGATAGGAACGACGGCAGTGCGACGCCACTGGTCCGCATGGCGAACTTCCACACGATGCGGCTGCCGCCACCGGCTGCCGGCGTCACCTCGGTGAACTCGCCGAATTGCTTGAGCCCCGGCCGGGAGGAGATCTTGGCGTAGAAGGCGTGGCGGTAGACGTGCTGGGCGGGGTCTTCGTCCCAGATGAAGAACTGCTCGTTCAGCGTCACCGCGCCAGCCGCCAGGACGGCGGTGCGCGTCGTCTTCGCGTCGTAGGGCTCGGGGCTGGTGTAGGTGACCTTCTTCAGCGCACGGCACCAGTCCAGCGTGTTCTGCCGGGTGAACTCCGACCAGACGTAGTCCGGTTCGGCGGGGACCTCGACGTCGATGGTGTAGTTCAACGGCGCGGTGTCGAAGAAGGATTCGTCGGTGATCGGTTGCAGTGAGTACGGCATGGCGACGAGTGTATCGGGGTCAGGCGCTGTGATTGCACGTTAGAGTCTGGTCGGACTGACGGGTCATATACGGACGGAGACGATGTCATGCGGGTACCTCTTCGGTTGGCCGGAATCATCTCGGCCGCAACGCTTCTCGCCGTCACGGTCGGGTGCGGGGCCAACGACGACAAAGCCGGTGCAGACGTGGCTACCGTGTACGTCGGAACAATCCTCACCGTCGACGCGAAGAACTCCGTGGCGCAGGCCGTCTCGGTGAGTCCGTCCGGGCACATCGTCGCGGTCGGATCGGAGAAACATGTCCGTGAGGGGCTGCCCGCGGACGTGAAGACGGTCAAGCTGGCCCCGGGCCAGGTGATGGCGCCGGGGTTCGTCGATCCGCACATGCACTTGGGGCCGACGATCATCCAAGACCTGATGGGTACGCACAACATCGCGCCCTGCCTGCCGCCCCCTTTTGAGAGCCGGGCGCCGCAGCAGTGCGCCCGGGTCGCCGATGTCACGTCGGCGCTCCAATCGATGACAGTCGAGCCGGTCGGTGCGCAGAATGCGAACGAATTCATCCTCGGCATGAACCTGGATCCGTCACGCCAACCGTTCGTGCCGGGCAAGTGCGGGACGACCGGGACGGCGACATTCACCCAGCGCCCCAAAGTCTTCCTCGACGCCTGCGTGAGCAAGGACCGTCCGGTCCTGGTCCTCGACCAGTCCGGCCACCTTGCCTACGCCAACGACAAGGCGTTCGCCGCCGTTTGCGGTGGTCAGCCCAAATGTGCGGTGCCCAACACGGTGACTGAGGCCGGCGGTGGATGGGTGACCGACGACAAGGGCGAGTTCACCGGTGTTCTGCAGGAGGCAGCCGGGTATGCGCCGTTCATGGCGGCGATGGGGAAGAGCAACCTGGCGGTACTTGGGCAGGTCGAACCCAAGAAGCTCATTGCCGAGAACATGCCGATCGTCGCGAAATCCATCGACAAGCTGCGGGCGGCAGGGCTGACGACCATCGTCGACGGCGGTGTGCAGGGACGCAAGCAACTCGAGGCCGACGAACTGTTGACACAGCGGCCGGACACCCCGCTGCGCGTGACCGCGGCCGTCACCTTCGACACCGCTTCGCGCGACGGCATCACCGCCACCGGACCGGGGTGCGACCCGAGCACCGACGCCGACTGCGTACTGCCCAAGTGGCTGGGAGCCCGTGGGATCAAGCTGTGGGTCGACGGCTCGACGCAGGGCTGCACGGCCAAGCTCGCCCCGCCGATTTCCTACCGCCCCGGCGGGCACTGCGACGGTGCCGGCGAGGGACGCGCCGACGTCACCGGGCCCGACGAGGTCGTCAAGGATCTGCAGCCCTATTGGACGCAGGGGGACTGGCAGATCCAGGCCCACGCCAACGGCAACGAGGCGAATCGGTGGATCGTGCAGGCACTGGCAACGATGCAGTTGCAGAAGAAGGCGACCCAGCCGGTGCTGATCATCCACCACACCGTCGTCGACGAGTCGCTCTCGGCCGACGTGGCAAAACTGCGACGGGGTGACTATGAGGTCGACGGAAAGAAGGTGCCCGCGCTCGATGTGCGCGTGACCCATTTGATCGGCCATGTCGCCTACTGGGGTGCCGCGTTCGACCAGATGTTGAATCCCGGCGCGGGCGCGAACATCGATCCGATCGGCTGGGACCGCAAGTACGGCGTCCCTTGGTCGATGCACAGCGATTCGATGGTGACGCCGTCGCGTCCGTTGTGGTTCATCCAGCAGGCGGTCACCCGTCAGACGTGGGCATACCCGGATTTCACCAAGTCCTATGTCCTCGGACCGCAGCACCGCGCACCGGTGCAGGAGGCGTTGCGGGCGGTGACCATCGAGCCGGCCACACAGCACGGCCTGCAGAAGTGGGTGGGATCTCTCGAGCCTGGCAAGGTGGCCGATTTCGTCGTCCTGGGGGCCAATCCGTTGACGGTGGCGCCGGACAAGATCGGCGCGATCCCCGTCGTGAACACCTATCTGGGCGGCAAGTCGACGGCGAAGTAGGCGGGGTCGGCGCGGGCTGACACCGTCGTCAAGCCGACGCGGGGCAACTCAGTCGCGCAGTGGGATGCCTTCTTCAAGCAGGTTCAACGCCGTGATGAGGCGCTCGCGGGCCACCTCGTGGGTGATGTTCTCGGGTGACTGGGCGATGTGGAACATCACGCCGCTGACCGCTGCGACGAACGTTTGCAGCCGCAGATCGTCGGCGGGGATCCCGACGTAATCGGCGATGAACTGGGTGCCCTCGGAGATCACCCGCTCGGTCTCCACCTGATGGGCGAAGCGCAGTTCGGGGTCGCCGTTGATCAGCTCGAGGCGCTCATAGTTCGAGGCCCATTCGTCCTCGAGGTCGACCGCGAACAGGCCGTCGATCATGTGGCGCACGAGGTCGAAATGCGACAGGCCGGGCGGGATGGCGGCGAAGGTGGCCTCGCGCACCTCGGCGAGATCGTCGCCGATGATCACCTGCTCCTTCGACGAGAAGTAGCGGAAGAAGGTCGTGTGTGAGACGCCGGCGGTCTTGGCGATTTGCTCGACCGTCGTCGCCGAGTATCCCTGCTTGGCGAACAGCTCCATCGCTGCCGCGCGGATGGCGGCGCGGGTGCGGGCCTTGTTCTGGGCCCGCACCCCGCCGCCGACCGTGACGCTCATCGTCGACGATGCGCCTACGCGTTGGCAGGTTCGGCTTCGAGGCCGCGGTCGCGGACCGCTTCACCCTCGATGTCGAAGTTGAAGACCAATTTGTCCAGCCACTTGGGCAGACCCCACGCGCGGTCGCCGAGCAGGGCGATCACCGCGGGCACGACGGCCATCCGGATGATGAAGGCATCGAAGATGATGGCGATCGCGAGCGCGAAGCCCATCATCTTGGCCAGCGTGTCCGGCGACAACATGAACGCGGAGAACACCGAGATCATGATGATTGCCGCCGACACCACGACGCGGGCGCCGTGCCGATAGCCGGCAACGATCGCATCCTTGGCCGGCATGCCGTGGATGTACTCCTCGCGCATGCGGCTGACCAGGAAGACCTGGTAGTCCATCGCGAGGCCGAACACGACGCCGATCAGGAAGATCGGCAGGAACGACAGGATCGGCTTGGGGTTGGCGATGAGGCCGAGCGCGCCCTCCTGGAAGATCAGGACGGTCACACCGAACGTGGCGAGCACCGAGAAGATGAAGCCGATCGTGCCGATCAGCGGCACCCACAGCGATCGGAAGACGCCGATCATGATGAGGAACGCCAACCCGACGACCACCGCCAGGTACGGGATCAGGGCCTTGGACAGCTTCTCCGACAGGTCGGACAGGATCGCGGTCTGACCGCCGACGTGGATCTGCGCGCCCTGCTCCGCGATGCTCGGGCTGAGCGCACGGATCTTCTCGACCAGTTCGTGCGTCGCAGGGGCGCTCGGACCGGACTTCGGGGTGACCAACAGCAAGGCGGTGTTCGCGTTGGTGTGCTTGAGCTGATCGTCGGGACCGGTGGGTGTTCCGTTGCCCAGCCACATCAGCGACTCCGGCGACTGGACGTCGGGCAGCGCGGCGATCTCTTTGATCGCGGTCATCGCGGCGGCGTCGATCGAGCCCTTGTCGGTGTGCAGGACGACGAAGAGTTCGCCGCCCACGCCCTCGCCGAAGCCCTTGCTCATCAGCTTCTGGGCGGCGACGGTGTCTTCGCCCTGGACGTCCATGCCCAACTTCATGTTGGTGGCCGGGATGGCCGCGATGACGAGGATCGCCAATCCGACGATGGTGACGACGATGGGGTGTTTGACCACGAAGCGTCCCCACCGGACACCGTTGGTCACGGCGGTTTCCGACCCCTCGGCCTGGCGGATCCACGGGATCTTCGGGGAGAAGGTCCGCTTGCCCGCCGCGCCGAGCAGGGCAGGGATCAGCGTGAGCGCGGTGAGGACGGCCACGAGAACGCCGATTGCGGCGCCGAAGCCCATCTGGGTGATGACGGGGATGCCGATGACCATGAGTGCGGCGACGGCGATGATCACCGTCAGGCCGGCGAATACGACTGCCGAACCGGCGGTACCAACGGCTCGACCGGCGGCGTCTGCGGGCGCGCCGCCGCGTTTGAGCTCGGACCGGTAGCGCGACACGATGAACAGTGCGTAGTCGATCGAGACGGCGATGCCGAGCATCGTGACGATGCCGGTGGCAGCTTGGTTCACACTCATGAACTCGGTGGACAGGGTCAGCGCGAGGATGGTGATCCCGACGCCGACGATGCCGGTGATCAGCGGGATGAAGGCGGCGACGACCGCGCCGAAGGCCACGATCATGACGACGAATGCGATGGCGAAGCCGAGCACCTCGGCGAGGCCCTGCTCAGGCTGCGCCTGCATGATGCCGCCGGTGGCCTCGACCTGTAGTCCGTTGACGCGGTTGCGTTCGAGGATCTTGGTGAGTTCCTCTTTGTCCTTCGCGGTGGCATCGATCATGTTGATCGACTGGTGGGTCTTGATCAGCCCGACGGTCTGGTCCGCGTTCAACACCTGCTTGGTCTGCGTCGCGATCATGGCCTGGGCCTGATCAGCGGGTAGTTTTCCGGCGGCCACGGCGGCGTCGATTTGGGCACTGATCAGCTTGGAGGCATCGACGGGACCCACGACGGTCTGCGGCGCGACGATGCTGGGCATTGTGCGCAGTTCCTCGACGAGCTTGTTGATCTGCTCGGTGTGCTTGGTCAGGTTGTCGCCCGGCTTGAGCGCCGCGACGACGATCGTCGTGTTGGCCTCTTCCTGGGCTTTGGTGATCTCCGGGAAGTTTTTGGTCATCTGCTCCATCGCGACACCGCCGTCGGTGCCGGGCAGGTCGAAGTCCTTCGCGAACTTCGGCTGGAGCACGCCGACCATCGTGATCAGGATCGCGAGCAGCGCGGTCCACGCCGCGATAACCCACCATTTGTGGTTGAAACAGAAGCGTCCGAGACGGAAGAGTGCTGACGACATGCCAACAAGTGTTACTGACTAACACTTTTCCGGCAAGCGCTGTGGCCTCGGAGTGGCCAGGCTCACCCAACGGTGGTCGATCCTGCGTCGCCAGGAGTTCACATCTCTGTGTGCTGACAATCAGGTGTGTCACGACGACATTGGAAGACGTGCCGGAACGAGTGCGTGGGTCCCTGGATTGGGGCTCCTACGCAAACTCGTTCGCTCACCGACTGGTCCACGTCAGGCGCCTGCGCGGCCTCTCCCAAGAAGCCCTCGCGCACGAAGCCGGTCTGCATCGCAACCAGGTCTCCAACCTTGAGCGCGCTCGCAGCAACCGTGAGCCGTTCATCTCCGACCCGCAATTGTCGACAGTCTACCGGCTGGCTGTCGCGCTCAACGTGCCGCCCGCCTACCTGCTGCCAGACATCAACACTTTGCTTCCGAAGCAGTCGCCGGAGTTGACCGACGGATCTCGGGTCGAGAAGGAATTGCACGAGCGGCTCGGGAAAGACGGCGACGAGTAGGCCTACTCGAATTCGTTCGTCGTGAAGCGCAGGGTGCTTCCGTTTTCCCGCACGGTTCGGACCACGTTCTCGGTGAACCCGTCGGGGGTGGATGCCTCGATCTCCAAGGTGATCCGGACTGTGCCGCCGGACATTGACAAGTGCTGCAGCACTTCGGCGTGGATCTCGTTGAATGCCTTTGCCGGCAGATCGGGGTTGAGTGTCACGGAGCCGAAGTACTGGGTTTTCGGTGCTGGTGGCGCGGGGTGTTTGGGACTGGGTGGCGTAGGAGGCGGGTCGGGGTCGTCCTCGTCGGAGTGATTGTCGCGATAGTCCTCTACCTCTTCCTCGCGCTGGGCTTGGGCGACCCGCGGCTTGACGATCAGCGTTGAATCGACGATGTGCGCTGCCACGTCGTCGGTGGGCAGTCGCAGTCCGATAAAGCGATTCTCGCCGTCGTCATAGCCGTCGGCGAAGGCGAATCCGTCTCTCTCCCAAAACATCTCGTCGTCGATGGAACGCAGCCCGTCGAACAGTGTCTCGCGGTCGCGAAGACGGGTGAGGTAGGGATACGTCGCGTAGAAGGAATGAAGTTGTACGGCGGAGATGGCACCGGATTCCCATGCCGCGGTGAGTGGCCCGTCCAGGTCCATGCGGATGAGTGCGGCGCTGCGGGCCGTCGCTATCTGGTCCTCGAGCTTGGCCGCGGTGCGACCGATGAGGTCGGTGGTGGACCCGCTCGTGGACGACGTGCCGATTGTGTAGGTGGCCTCGCCCGAGGACTGCTTTGGGTAGAGGCCCCAGACAAAGGTGTCGAGTAAGCGCGTATCCACCATCTCGCTGACGCGTTCCATCCGCATTTTGGCCTGCGACGTCTGCTGACCGCCCAGTCCGAGGCTCTCGGCATTCTCATACACATAACGCCAAGCGATGAACTCGCGGACCGATGCGTCGAGCTCGGGGGCGCGTTTGTGGTCTGCAGCGACGAAGACCAACGAGTTCTTGTAGGCCCGGTTGCCGTCGCCGCGGTGCTCCAGCACGTCGCGCGCCCAGTCCAACGCGTCACCGGAGGTAGAGCGTGCGGAGTGCATAAAGCGCATCGGCACGATCACCAGGCGCGTGCTCGGTTCGTCGGGGGCCTCGGCCGACGAGGAGGGGCATACGTGTACGGCAGCGAATGTCATGTCCCGCGACGACCTCCGGGCAACGGCGAGCCGCTTGTCTACTTCCTCCCAGACGTCGGCGTCGCGCAGATTCTCGGCGTGGTCACGTGCTGCGCGCGTGGTGTTTGCCTGTGTGTCGTACCAATAGCGCGACGCCTCGGTGTAGAGGTAAGTGGATCTGTTGGCGAGGTGGTCGAGGGCGGAATGGAAGTTGCCCGGGGTGTCACCGGGAATGGCTGTGCCGAGGAATATCCGCGGTTTGTCGACACCCTTGTGCGCCGTGTGCAGCGTAGGCGTGGCAGCCATGAAGATTGCCCGGGCAAGTCGTTGGGCGTCGCCCCGTTTGCCGAACACGTCGTTGTTCTTGTCGACCTGGAAGGGAACCGAAGTCTGACCCGCGACGTCGCCGTCGATGATCGGGTGCCAGTTCTCGTCGAGGTAGTAGCGGATCTCGTCGACGAAATCCGGATTTTCCAACGGAACACCCCCGGGGAGGATGAGTGGCGCTTTGTCCTGGTCGCGCCAGAGCGAACCCACGATCTGGTTCATCACGCGCAGGACGCCGCGGGTCTCCTGCGAACCGCGATTCGCTGCGAGGATCCCG
>CAZVVS010000047.1:0-18620 GCA_964630585.1 uncultured Gordonia sp. | reverse complement strand
CCTCAACGGTGGACCCTCACCTCACCGCCGATCCCAGCTTCGACGCGTAGGGCCCCTTTGACCTTTGGCGGCGCTTCGGATTTCACGGGGGAGTCGGGGTGATGGTGGCAAGCCGGTCCCAGTTCGGTTTGCCGGCGTAGAGGAGGGCTCGGAGCCGGTAGTTCCGGAAGCGGGTGAACCCGAACGCGACCCGCTTGACCCTCTTGATCAGGTTGTTGGCGGCCTCGGTGGGCCCGTTGGAGACATGGGCGCGGTGCCAGGCGGAGATCTGGTCCCGCCATCGGGTGATGGTGCGGCCGAGCTGACGGACCTCGGGCGGACAGGACTGGTCCTGGAGGTCGGTGCCGAGACGGGTCACGAACTCGACGGCGAGGCCGGGGTCGGTGTGGTCATAGATGCTGCGGACGACTTCCTTCGCATGCCAGGCCATCCGGACCTCGCCTCGGGGATCGCCGGCCTCGAGGAGCCCGAGCAGCTTGTTGCGGCCCCGGTCGTCGAGGCGTTCATCGGCCTTGGTGAGTAGTCGCCGGGACCGATAGAGCGGGTCGTCTTTGTGGCCCCGGTGACCGAGGGTCTCGTTCTGGACCCGGCGGCGGACCTCGTCGAGGCGGGTGTTGGCCAGCTTGACCAGGTGGAAGGGGTCCGCGACCTGGGTGGCGTCGGGCAGCATCGTGGTGAACGCGAGGCGCCAGGGCCCCGAGAGGTCCAGGACCGCCCAGCTGATCCCATCCAGCCAGGCCTGGTCCCGGCCCGCCAGCCACTCACACGCCCCGCCCGAGGACCGGCCCTCGATCACATCGAGGAGCTGACCGGCGGCAACATCGACGATCGAGGTCGACCAGGCCAGGGTCCGCCAGGGCCCGAGCCGGGCGAACAGGACCTCATCGAGGCCGAGGGCCTCGACCTCACCGATCCGGTCAGGGTCATCGACCAGCGGGGTCCCATAGGCGATGACGGTGTCGTTGATGGTGTGCCAGTCACAGCCCAGTTCCCGGGCCAGGTCCATGACCGGCCGTCCCCGCCGGCCGACCTGTTCGGTCACCCACCGGCCCGCCCGATCGGTCATCAACAAGCGAGCCGCGGCGATGTGGGCTGCGGTCTCGGTGAAGGACCCCACCCCACAGCCCTCCGCCGGGCAGGACCAGCGGTTCTTGTGCCACACCAGCCGCGCCGGCCGACCGAACGCGGCCAGGTCCACCAGCTCGACGGGCCGCTGGTCCTTGACCCACACTGGCCCGCCACAGCCCGGACACGGCGGTCTCGGCCCGCGGGTCTCGACATAGATCCGGACCGGGCCGCCCGGCTCGTCGGTCGCGCCCAGGACGGTCACCTCGCCGAGACCGACCAGCAGCTCACAGACGCGAATAGGGTCAACTTCCACAGGGGCTCTCGATTCTGGATGGCGTAGAGAACCGCCAGAATCGCAGGGCCCCTGTCTCGCACCCTGGCGATTCAAGGCCGCCAACCGCCCTCGATCGCGTGGAGCCCAGATAGCATCTGCCGATGCCCTCCGATCTGAACCGGCGGGTACTCGTGGTTGCACCACGATGGGACTATGGCGACCGATTGCGAGGCAACAGCTTCGAGTACGATTGTTTCGGCCCGGCGATCACCACTCTCTCCACGTGCATCACTTACTTCGACAGCCTCATATTGCGCGGGCTTTCTCAAGCCGCTCAGTACGACCGGCTTCACGAAGCGGCTGCACAGATCGACGCAACGGCCGTGTTCTGCGTGTTGTTTCGCGACGAACTTGACCCAGCAGCCCTATCGCGGCTACGTGACCAAGACCGGGTTCCTGTCGTCAACTGGTTCTGCGACGATCACTGGCGCTATGCGAAGTTCTCACGCCACCTTGCCCCTCACCTTTCGTTGTCGGTCACGACCGACGCCGGTGCCGTTGAGCGGTACCGTGCCGACGGATTTCCCGTACTGAAATCACAGTGGGGCGTTCCCTCGCACGCTGTGGCCGGAATGGAGGTCCATCAGTCGCCCCATGACCGGTTGGTCTTCGTGGGCCAAGCCTATGGCGCACGCGCTTCGCTCTTGGCAACGCTCGAGGAGAGGCTTGAACCGACCCAGCTCGAGGTCTACGGGTTCGGGTCTGCGAACGGGCGTCTCTCAGCCTCGCAGATGTATTCAACGTTCAACTCCTCGCTCGCCTCACTGAACTTCTCGGACAGCTGGAACGGTCGGCTGCGGGAAGCAGTCGGCCGAGTGGTCCCAAGCGTTCGCCGATCCCGTCAACTCAAGGCACGAACCTTCGAGGTCGCCGGGGCTGGAGGAGTTCTAATTACCCAGCAGGCTCCAGAACTCGAGCGCTACTTCGAGATTGGCACCGAAGTGCACGTCGCTGAGAGCGCGTCGGACATAGTCGAGATTGTGCGAATGCTGGCGGTGGACAAGGAAGCACGAACGCGAATGGCGACCGCAGCGCGCCTGCGCGCCTTGTCCGAGCACACGATGGAGCGCCGACTCAAGCAAGTGTTCGATGCCCTTGACGCCTGAGAACCGGGCACCTGGAGAACGGCTTGACGGCCGGCGCACAGGCGTATCCGTCATTGTCGCCACGCTTGGTCGCCCCGACGATTTGCACTGGCTCATCTGCAGCTTGGGTTGCCAGACGGCCCGTCCCCGCCAAGTCATTGTTGTGGACGCCAGCGACCTCGCCACGTTCCAGACCAACGAACTCGCGCTGTCTCTGCTCGATGATGTGACAAAGGTCGAGCACATTCCGAGTGCATCCGGACTCACACGACAGCGCAATATCGGTGTCGAACGGGCAGCCGAAGGTCTAGTGGTATTCCTCGACGACGACGTTGTACTCGCACCCACCTACCTCGAGGAGATCGTCAAGGGCTTTGATCGCTACCCACGCGCGCTTGGACTCACCGGGACCATCTTGCTGGAGCGGCCGCCGAATCGCGTAGCAGGGCGACTCCGACGACTCGCTGGGTTTCGTGACTTCCGATCTGGAGAGCCCACATGGTTGGGCGAGGTAGGGTATGTCATGCAGCCGAGCCATGACCAAGAGCTTCACGTGCTGCCAGGGTGCGATATGGCGTTCCGCCGAGAGGTCTTTGACCTACTTGAGCTCAGGTTCGACGAGTCGTTGTCAGGCTACGCCCTTGCTGAGGACTCCATCTTCTCCTCGCAGGTCCGGCGGTTTGGCCCATTGCTCCAGCTCACCGCCCCAAAGCTGTTCCACAACGCCACCCAGGTGGCGCGCTGGTCAGAGGACTATGCCAGCTGGCAGATTGTCAACGTCGCTCGTCTAGGACGGCTCACGCGTAGCCAGTTCGGTGTAAAGGCGGGCGCCATCGAGTTGCGGATCGCGTTGCGTGGCCTCCGAGGGGCTACCCGGATGGTGCTCTCGGGTGAACCGGGCGCCGCATGGCGGTTGACGAAGTTGACGTGCGCTACAATGGTCAACCGAGCGACCGTGCCCCGCCAGTCGCCCCCGCGGCCAAAGGTCTGACGTGGCAGTTCGGCTAAACCTCGGCTCCGGCGATGTTCCTCTAGCCGGATTCATCAACGTTGACGCGCTCTTCGACGCTAGCGGCGTTGATCTGGTCGCCGACATCAACGAGCGGCTGCCCTTTAATGACGCTCAAGTGGACATGATTTACGCCAGCCACATCCTTGAGCACTTCGCGACTCCGATGTGCCCCGGCTTCTGGCGGAGTGGCGCCGCGTGCTCCGGCCTGGCGGCCAGCTACTGATAGCGGTCCCGGACCTTGAAGTCATCGCTCGGATGATGGTCGAACGATCTACATGGTTCAGCCCTCCCCACAACCCGTGGCTGGGCGCACTATACGGCGGCCAGAAGGACGCGTATGACTTCCACAAGACCGGATTCAATTTCCTTTGGCTCGCGTCACTTCTTGATGAGGCTGACTTCGGGGACGTAGTGCGTGTCGAGCGGTTCAACGACGTTCCGGTCATCGACGGATCGACGTCGCTACTGCCCTTTGGTGTGAATGTTTCGCTTAACGTCCGTGCTGTCGCAGGTGGGGACAGGATCCCCTCGAAGCTCCTTCAGAAGAACCTTGTTGAGCGATTGCTCGACTGCGTCGATCGAGGTGTGTACGTAGTCGTTGCGATCTGGTCGAGATTACGGATACTAGTCATGGCGTCCCGCCGCCGGCATCTTGACCGCACGCTTGACCAAATGACTATCGAACAGCGCTCCTAGTGTGAATCGCCCTGGGTCTGATGGAGGCTCGGGCTATTTGATTCCAACCCCTGCGGGGGTGGTCTGTTGGGCAGCGTAGAACGCTGCTTCGAACTCGTCGGGCGGGACGTCGCCGAGGTAGCCGTGCAGGCGTTCGGTGTTGTGCCAGTGGACCCAGGACAGGGTGGCCAGCTCGACGTCTTCGACGGTGCGCCAGGGGCCCTGGCCGGGGCCGCGGATGACTTCGGTCTTGAAGAGCCCATTGACGGTCTCGGCCAGGGCGTTGTCGTAGCTGTCACCGACCGATCCGATGGAGGGGACCGCTCCGAGCTCGGCGAGACGTTCGCCGTAACGGATGCTGGTGAACTGACTGCCGGCGTCGGAGTGACAGCGCAGCCCCTCAAGCCAGACGCCTCGGGCCCAGCGGGCCATCTCGAGGGCGTCGAGGACCATCCCGGTGCGCATGTGAGAAGCGACCCGCCAGCCCACGATGCGGCGGCTGTAGGCGTCGATGATGAAGCACACATAGGCGACCCCGGCCCAGGTCGGGACATAGGTCAGGTCGGTGACCCACAACTCGTTAGGGGCCGTCGCGGTGAAGTCCCGGCCCACCAGGTCCGGATGCCGATCTGCGCTGGCCTCGGGGCGGGTGGTGCGCACCCGCTTGGAGCGCCGGATCCCTTCTATGCCGGCGGCCCGCATGAGGCGGGCGACCTGGTCCCGGCCGATGTCATGACCGGCCCGCCGGGCGGCCTTCCAGAGCTTGTGAGCCCCGTAGACCTTGTAGTTGGCCGCCCGCAGTCCGACCAGGATCGGAATCAACACCGCGTCGCCGGAGCTGGTGTTCTTCCGGCTTCTCTCGTCCTATTTGTTGCGAGGGCACTTGAGTAAGCCGCTCGAAATGCTGGACGCTTGGTGCTTCAGATTTCGGGAGCTCAGGAAGCGCAGTTACTACCAGTACATCTTCCTGTCGTAATACACGGAAGATGCTCATTGATCTCCGAGGCCAGCGCCTTGGCCCCGTCGATCACCACCAGGGTCGGGCGGCTTCGATGAGATCATGCCCAAGACCGTCGCCACCGCCACCGTCGACCGTCTCATGTGCCACGCTCACGTCGTGCTCACCGCCGGCGACTCGATCCGCCTCACCCAAGCCACCGCCAGCAAGGGGCTCACGCCCCTGGACTGACCACCGCGACCTGGGCGGTTCTGCAGGCCACCACCGAGCGGATCAGCTGGCCGCCAGCGTTCAGAACCCGCTGACCGTTGACACCCGGGACCCTCCGCCCGTCAACCAACCCCGCTCATCCGCGGAGCGCCGCTAACGTGGGCTCCGTGAAAGGTGTCTCCGAAGGTCGCCCCATCCCCAGTCTGCGCGGTGCTCGCTCATGGCCGTTGGCGATCGCTCATTCCGGCGGAATCCGGGAGTCTTCGGCTAAGGCCAGTCCCCTGCTCTCACCTGTGCGCTCAGAAGTTATCTGCGGTGGGCTGTCGAAGACCCGCAGCACCTGCCATTGCGAGTCCTTGGGGCTCCGCGTGCTGCCACTTCGCGAGCAGAATGGCACAGCATTACTGCCATCGCAGCATCACCTCGCGCAGCGTGTCGTTTGATCGAGCGCAGTCGAGATCGATGGCCCTCGCCACCTCCCGCTAGGTGCATCAGCGGGCTTGACGTGGCGACTCGCCAAGTGAGTTTGGCCAACTAAATGCAACAACAGGCGCCAGCCAGCGCGGAGCCGTTTGCTCCAGTGACATCTCGGCCCCACGCACAGCAGTCGGCTCTCTGGCTTCCGTCGGCATGCCTCGATCTCGCGTGGTTGGTGGTGATGGCGGTCGCAGTCATTCGCTACCCAGACCCATACTTTCTGATCGGGCTCTCTGCTGGGTTCGTCTTGGCGTTCGCCCCCAACGGCTGGAGCGAATTGCCAATCCGTCCTGTCTTGACGGCGGTGATGCTCCCGGCTGCCTACGCCATCGACCGGGGTCACGGGAGCTTCTTCGTCGAGTTCTTTGGTTTCCGGCAGCCCCTTGGAGTCGGGGCCGGTCTCCTGTTCGCACTCGGGTTCCTGGGACCGTCTTTTTGGAGGCGCCGCACCCGCTTGGACCGCGATGTTTGGCTCCTCGAGGCCGTGTTCGCTCTCCTCGTGCTCTCCGCTTTCCGGGCGGACAGCAACCCCGACGCCGTCGACCAACTGTTCGGCGTGCTGCTTCCGCTGGCAGCGGTTGCAAGATTCGGCCTGGGCTCGATTGCGGTCCATGGCCGGACCGGCGTGCGCGGGCTGGCAGCGATGGTCGTCACCATTGCTGCGACGGGCGGACTGATGCGCTGGATACTCGAGGGCCTCGGGCCTTCGTCAAGTCAGTTCCGGGCCGGGGTCGACTGGTACGTAGGCCCCGCGGTCAACGCCTCATCGGCGCTGTTGCCCGCCCTTCCTCTAGCTGCCTGGCTCGTGGTCACTAGCCATTCGGCTCGACAGCGAGGGGCATTCATCTTTGCCGGGCTCGTCGTAGCTCTGGAAATCATCTGGTCGGAGCGAAAGCTCGGGGTGCTGATGGTCGCCCTTCAGGCGCTAGCGATTATCGCTGTGAGCATGCGACGCGCTCGGGGCGCGAGGCAGCGATCCGCTGGTCAGCGGCGCCGGACTCTACTCTCCGTGGGTGCCGCTATCGTAGTATTTGTCTTCTCGCTCCGTTCCATTGAGGAGCGCCTTGGCGATCTCTACGGTGGCGATCTCGTTGGCAACGCTTCCGACCAAGGTCGGCTGAAGGCTCAAAGCGCCTTCCTTAGAGCGGCGATAGAGCGCCCGGGAGGTTGGGGCCTTGACGGCATTGCTCACAGCACAACTAGCCTTGACGGCTTCTATTCGCCTCACAACACTCTTCTCGGGGTCGCTGTTGATGCGGGTCTCGTGGCAGGCGCCCTAATTGCAGTCTGGTGGCTCAGCCGGCTCGTATCGCAGTTCATACGTCTCAAACAGGATGCGACTCCAGATCTCGTCTTCATTCGAGTCGCGTCGCTTACGGCTTTTTTCATGTTAGTTATCGACGGACCCGACTACAATGCCCACCCACTGCCGAGCGGGGCAGGCCTAATGTTGGCGCTCACGCTCGCATATGTCCCACGCTCGCTATCGGCCCGGCCGTTCTACAACGGCGCGGCTCGCCGCCCCTGATCGAGAGGTAGATCCGATGCAATCAGACGACTTCGACGTCACGGCGGTTGTGACAACGTTTCAATCGGAGGCTACGATTGAGTCTGCCCTTTTGAGCGTCTCAGGACAGTCAGTGCCCGCCTCGTCCGTTCTAGTCGTTGACGATGGATCCACCGATGAGACTGTAGCCCGTGCTGCTGACGTGAGCGGCGTCCAGGTTGCGCGACTCAAGCACTCAGGCCTCGTTGCCCGCTCGCGGAACCTCGCCCTTGAGCAAGCGGCGACGGAGTACGTGGCTTTCCTCGACGCTGACGACCAATGGGCACCCAACCACCTGGAATGGGCTCAGGAACTACTCAAGTCTCCCGTGGTCGGACTCGTATGTGGCAACGCGCTCCGTGTCCTTGGTACCGTCACCGATGTCCAGCCATTCTTCGCGCACCTTGAGCCCAGCTCACCCTACGTCTCGTCAAGGACCCCCTATCGTGTGCCCTTTCGCGACCTAATTCGCACTAACCCGATTGTCGTCTCCTCCGTGGTAGTCCGTCGCTCTCTTTTGCTCTCGGCCGGGGGTTTCTCCGAGGATCTGGAGCAGCAAGCTAGCGTAGATTTCGGTGCATGGTGTCGTGTGTTGCGCCTTGGTGAGGCGCTGTACGACCCGAGAGTGCACGTCATGTATAACCAGGGCCCGGAAAGCATGACTCGCGGGAGCCAGGAGGACCGGGGAAGGGGCGCGACTATCTCCGTCCTTGAGTCCATGTTGGATGACCCTCGGTTTGATGAGTTCGATGGAGAGATCCGTCGCAGAATGGCGCGCGACCAACTTATCTGGGCCCGCCGGTGTCTGCAGCGAAGCGCGTACTTCGAGGCTGGACGTCATCTGCTCATGAGCGCTCACGCTGTGCTGCTCCGGTGAAGGCCCTGCGGAAATCAGGATTCCATATGATGCTTCTGTCCCTGGGATTGACGGGAGCCACGGCGTTTGCGTCGGCGGTCGGGTTGAAGTATCTCACCGTCCGTGTCGGTGATCTGGGACTCGCCTCTATCTCAGCAACGGTCGGCCTCGGCGCGCCTTCCGCCGCGATCGCTACCGCGCCGGTCATCCGGCACCTCCCTGCGGCAAGGTCCAAAACGATTGATCTCCCGCGAATCCTTCGGGATGTCAGCATCTGGGGAGCTGCCAGCTTTGCCGTGCTCGCCGTCGTCGCTAGTTCCGCGCTCGACACGCCCGAGCTGGACCGGATAGTCGTCGTCCTGTCGGCCTTGATCCTCTGCATCGGCCTCACCATTACCGGGCTGGCAACGAGTCTCGCCAGCGTGCTCGAGGATCGGCGTTGGGTGACGACGCAACTCGTTCTCGCCTTCGGGCAGCTCGGGGTGCTGGTCGCAGTGTTGTCAGTCGCTCCAACAGGTACGGGTTCGATGCTGGCAACGGGGTTGGGGACGGTTCCGGCACTCTGCTATTCAGCATGGCTAATCTCCCGCATTGAGCGGCTCATGAGTCCGCACGACCCGAGTGTTGCCGGGACGCGTCCTCCGTCTGTAGCTGTGGCCAACTTCGGCTTGGTCTTGTTGGCGGGCGCTGCAACCTTCTCCGTACGCTACGCCGTTGGCTTTGCGGATTTGTCTACAGCGGCGCAGCTGCAGGTGGCTTTGGCAATATCGGGAGTTGTGGCTGCGGGAATCTCCCGCTACGTCCAGGCAGCCGTGCTCCCGACGGCGCTTGACAAGGACGGCACCGATGTCTTGGCCAGAGGGTTATCGATCGTGCTGCTCGCGGGTCTGGTGTGCACGGGCGTCTTCGTCGTTTTCGGCGGCGAGATCATCACTCTTCTATTCGATTCCGACCTCGCCGTCGCTGCGCCGCTTGTCGCCTGGTTGATCGCGGCCGAGGCTGTTTACGGGCTTTCCTCAGTATTCACAACAATTGCGTTCGCGCTAAGTCGCCACCGGTATTGGTTTGTTGGTAGTAGCGTATATTCTGGAGCGCGGTTCACCGGCCTAGTGCTCTTAGTCTTCATTACAGGGATGGTGACGACGGAGGCGATTGAGGCAGTGTATATGGGAGCCGCCATCGCAAGCCTCTTCGCCTGCGTCGTCCTCCAGGCGCGCGTTGATTCAGCAACTAGAACAGCTGCGATGGTGAACGGGTGAGGATCCTCGTGGCCGTGCACAGATTCCCACCATTCATTGGTGGTTCGGAGCGCGTCGCCTCGGAGATTGTGCAGGCCCTCATGGAGGCCGGCCACTCCGTCACTGTTGCGACTGAGGCACACCCAGCGCGACCCCACACCGGCCCCGGCGCCATCAGGACACTCGAGCTGCAGGCCCGGCGGGGGCGTCTAACACCCAGGGATCGGGAGCGGTTCCGGGAGGTGTTCGCCGACGGCTGGGACGCCCGTATCATTTACGCCGCCCAGTCCTGGCAGCTGGATGCAGTCGCAGATCTAGTCGGTGTCCATCGTGAGACGATCGATATTCTCGCGCCTGTCGGACTGTCGAAGCTCGGGTTGCCCGGCACAGACAACTACTTCCGCAAACTTGCTCAGCAGTTCGCCAGCTTCGACTGCTTGATCTTCCACTCGACCTGCTACCAGGACTTCCGCTTCGCCAGACTATGGACCAGCGAGGGAGAGAGGCCACAGTTCGCGGTGATTCCCAACGCCGCCGACCTCCGACCCGCTCCCTCCGAAGCGAAGTGTTTCGACGTCGCCACCGTGTCGAGCCACCTTCGCTCGAAGGGTCACCGCCACGTCCGCCGGCTGGCCAGCCGAAACGACTGGAGCGTTGCGATCGTCGCTCCTGCAGCGCCAGCGCTTGCTCGGAGAGGATGCGAATGGGCGTGCCGATCGCATGCGGTTTGCGTCAGCGGTCTTCACCTTATTGATGGCGCCGCTCGAGATGCTGCAGTATCAACACTGGCACAGGCGAGGTGCTTCTATTTGCCAAGCGCAGTTGAGTGCAGCCCGCTCGTAATCTTCGAGGCGATGTCGTTAGGGGTACCTTGGGTCTCGCTCGATGTCGGTAATGTTGCCGAGTTGCCCGGCGGGGTGGTGGTGGATTCTCTAGATGAAGCCGATGTCGCGATCAAGTCGATCCTGAGCGACGACGAGCATGCGGCGTCGCTCGCCGAGCTTGGGCGTACTGCGATTGCCGAGCGTTACAACTGGCCGCTGGTGCGGTCGATGTACAGCCGACTTCTCGAGGATCTCTCTTGAAGGTCCTCCATGTGACTGAGGCGCCCACGGGGGGGCTCGCGACGGTAATTCGATTGCTATTGCCCGCCCTCAAGCGACAGGGCCTCGATGTTGCGATCGCTTGGGACCCTCGGCGAGGGCTTCCCGAGGAGAACCTCGGCTGGCCAGATGAGTTTGAGGTGCACAACCTCAAGCTTCGTGGCGTGCACCTGAGATCCCTCCACGACCTCCGTATGCACGCACGAGACAGCGACATCGTGCATATCCACGGTGCCAAAGGCGGTGCGCTCGGACGATTGGTGCTCGATCGGTCACGCCCCATCGTGTACAGTCCGCATGGGGGCTCCTTCCATCGCTTCCGCCACAAGCCGGCGAGAATCTTGGCGTCTATCGTCGAGCGTCGTGCCGCAGGGCGGACCGACGCGATCATCACCGCATCCGAGTGCGAGGCCACACTGGTTCGGGATTGTCTCGCTGACTTGGGCTATGATCGAGTACAGACTATTCGGCACGGGCTCCAGGAGCATGGTCAACTCGCTCCTGTAGGCGACGCTCCAATAGTCGTCGGGGTGGTAGGTCGGCTAACTCCCGAGAAGAACGTCGCGCTCGCCATCGAGGCCTTCACCCTAGCTGCTCGATCCACGCCGTTGCGGCTCCGCATCTACGGCGAGGGGCCATGCCGCTCCGAACTTGAGCGTCGGGCCGACTCCATAGATCGGAACCGCCGAATCGAATTCGTGGGGTTCCGCCCGATAGAAAACGGCATCTACTCAGAAGTGGACATCTTGTTGTGCGCGTCAGCTGGGGAGTCATTCGGCCTCAACCTCGCCGAAGCACTGGTCGCAGGGTGCTCGGTGGTGTCAACCCGGGTCGGGGTCGCACCTGAAGTCTTGCATCCCCCTTATGGCTTTCTCGCCGACGCCGACCCTGGAAGCCTCGCCGCCGCTGTCCAGATGGCGGCCGCATCCCGCACGGCCGACCGGGAGGTCAGGCTCCAAGCCATCGCCCAAGCGCGCAGTTCCTTCTCGACCTGGGATGTCGTTGCCCGCCAGTATGCGCAGCTTTATGCTTCGCTTGTCAGCGCCGCTAGGCAGCTGTGAGGCGACCCGAGTTCCGTACACTCTCCTGAATCACCCTGGGTTCGTTGGAGGCTCGGATGTGCCCCTGGTTTCCCGCGGGTGACTGGTTGGGATCGGTCATGCGATGGATGGTTCGGTTCGGAGCATCTCATACTCGGTCGGGGTGAACATCCCGGGGGCTGAGTGGCGGCGCTGGCGGTTGTGGAACATCTCGAGGTACTCGAACATGGCGTTCGCCAGCTCGACCCGGGTGCGCCAGCGTTGCCGGTTGAGGAGCTCGGTCTGCATCCGGCCCCAGACAACACCCGGGGCGCGTTGCGGCCGCTAACATTCCGGGGTGCCTTCAGGTTCGACCCAGAACTACATCGCCGAGGGTCGAACGTCCGTCCCAGGCTGGTTCCTCGAACGCGATGCTGAGCTGTTCGCAGCTGTCTCCGACCTCCAACACGCCAACGGAATCCATGGAGATCTCCTCGAGATCGGCGTTTACCAAGGAGCGAGCGCCATCCTGCTCGGCTACCTCGCCGACTCTGACGAATGCGTGATCCTGTGCGACTTGTTCGGTCGGACTCCTGAAATGACCGCTGACATCCGGCAAGACCTGCGGTTCTACGCGGGTCTGGAAACCGACGTCTTTCTTGATCACTGGCACCGGTTCCACGCCGATGACCCGGACGAGGTGATAGTCGACCAGTCGATCGTCCTCCACAAGAGGCAGTGGGACCGACCCGTGCGATTCGCCCACGTCGACGGGGGGCACACCCATGAGGTCGTCCGCGGCGATGTGGAGCTGGCCCGAGAGGTTCTAGCCCCATCTGGCGGGGTCGTCGTGTTCGACGATATCCGTGCGGAACACACGCCCGGGGTAGCGGCCGCCGTCTGGGGTGCGGTCGAATGCGGCGCGCTCATCCCCTTCGCCCAGACTTCCAAACTCTATACGTCCTGGGATGCGGAATTTGCTGCGCTAGCAGCGGCAGAAATCGCACGGACATTCCCCAGCGTCGACCACATCATTGCCGGTCGGCGACTGGTGCAGGTGCTTGCCAAGCCAGACAACCCGCCATCGGCCCTCCGCCGGTGGAGCCCGCCCGCGTTGGTGTCTATGGCCCGCCGGGTGCGAACTTCGCTACGCTCCTTTGCCGCCCAGCGGGGAACCTGACCCCGATTCGACTTTCGATCGGGTGTGCTAAGCGCAAATCAACCGATCGTTAGGCCCCAAGAGCGGTGACGTCAGCGTTGACCATCCGCTCGACAAGCCCCTCAAAGGTTACGATAGGGTTCCAGCCTAGGTGATCTGCTGCCTTAGTCGCATCACCCAACAGGTAATCTACCTCAGATGGTCGAAAGTAGCGCTCGTCAATTCGGACGTATTTCTCCCATTCGAGGCCAACCTGGGCGAATGCCAGTTCGCAGAACTCGCGAACAGAGTGTGTTTCGCCGGTGGCGATCACGTAATCGTCAGGGTCGTCCTGCTGAAGCATACGCCACATAGCATCGACGTAGTCGCCCGCAAAGCCCCAATCGCGCTTGGCGTCAAGGTTGCCAAGATAGAGGTACTCCTGCTGACCGGCGTATATCGCAGCGATGGCTCTCGTGATCTTGCGGGTGACGAAGGTTTCACCTCGGCGCTCAGATTCGTGGTTGAACAATATGCCGTTGCAGGCGAAGAGCCCATAGGCCTCTCGGTAGTTCACGGTGGTGTGGTACGAAAAGACTTTGGCGCACGCGTACGGGCTACGAGGGTGGAAGGGTGTGGCTTCGCTTTGTGGCGGGGGAGCCGATCCGAACATCTCTGATGACGAGGCTTGGTAGAAGCGGGTATCGATTCCCGCGGTGCGGATGGCATCGAGCAAACGGATCGTGCCGGTTCCGGTGACATCGGTCGTGTACTCAGGAAGTTCGAAGGAGACCCCAACATGGCTCTGCGCTCCGAGGTGGTAGAGCTCGTCGGGTTGCACCTGACGCAGGATCGTCACCAAGGAAGTTGAGTCGCCGAGGTCACCGTAATGCAGTGTGAGCTTGGGATTACCCTCGTGCGGGTCGCTGTAGAGGTGATCTAGTCTCGCCGTGTTGAGGCTGGAGGATCGCCTCACGATGCCATGCACCTCGTAGCCCTTGTCGATCAGGAGCTCGGCGAGAAAGGAGCCGTCCTGGCCGGCGATGCCGGTGATGAGTGCCTTCCTCACTGTGGGGAGACGGCAGCGGTCTCTACGCCACGGAGGTCGTCGGTGTCTTGGGCCAAGAACCACTCGTAGGTGCTGCGGACTCCCTCTTCGAACCGTATCTGTGGCTTCCATCCGAGGGCATTCAGCCTGGAGACATCGAGGACCTTGCGGGGCGTACCGTCGGGCTTGGACGAATCGAAGGTCAGTGATGCCTCGGGGTGCACGATGTCTCGGACGGTCTCCGCCAGCCTCCGGATTGTGATGTCCTCGCCGGTGCCGGCGTTGATGTGCTCGGCGTCTTCGTAGTGCTCCATCAGGAACAGGCAGAGATCGGCGAGGTCGTCGACGTGGAGGAATTCACGTCTCGGGGTGCCGGTACCCCAGATCTCAACCTCGTTCAAGCCGCTCATCTTGGCATCATGAAAGCGGCGAATGAGTGCCGGGAGAACATGGCTGCTGGTTTGGTCGAAGTTGTCGTTGGGTCCGTAGAGGTTGGTCGGCATTGCCGAGATGAAGTTGCATCCATACTGGGCTCGGTAGCTTTGGCAAAGCTTGATGCCTGAGATCTTCGCGATCGCATAGGCCTCGTTGGTGGGCTCGAGAGGGCCGGTGAGGAGTTGGTCTTCGGTGATGGGCTGCTTCGATTCGCGTGGGTAGATGCAGGAACTGCCCAAGTAGAGGAGTTTCGTCACGTCGAAGAGATGCGCAGCATGTACGACGGTGGCGTGGATCATCAGATTGTCGTAGAGGAACTCTGCGGGTCGAGTGGAGTTGGCCATGATCCCGCCGACCGTGCCCGCTACGAGGTAGACGTACTCGGGTCGGTTCGCTCGAAACCAGTAGTTGACGGCGGCCTGATCTCGAAGGTCAAGTTGTTCTCGTCGCGCCGTGAGGAGGTTCGTGAACCCAGCCGACGTGAGCCTGCGGGTCACCGCCGAGCCGACGAGGCCAGCGTGACCTGCGACAAACACCCGTGCGTCTCTGGGGATGTCCATCACTGACAATCCTTTCAGATCCTCGACTATCGTCGGGCGATGGTTGCTTGATCGGCATTTCGATCCTTGGACTCTGCGCAGCTCGTGGCATCGTTCGCAGCGCTGTCGGTGATCCATCGGGGGAACTCCTCCAGCGGCAGTGGTGAAAGGCCGAAGAAGCCCTTGATGGTGCGGAACAACACCCAAGCGTCCAACCGAAGGCTGGCGTGATCGAGATAGAGACGGTCATACTCAGGGGCCTCGCCGATCAGCCCGTTGACCGCCGTGCTCACCTGCCATGTCCCGGTGGCACCGGGACGTACTGCTGTGCGCTCCTTTACGAAGGCAGGGTCGAACGTGGCGGCCAGCGAGGGCATCTCGGGACGAGGACCCACCAGGCTCAGGCGACCGGTCACCATCAGCCAGCATTGTGGCAACTCATCAAGATGTGTGCTCCTCAGGAAGGTCCCCCATCGCGAGTTTGGGCACTCGGCAACGGTGTACTTGTCCACCGCTGCAGGGGTCTCAGTCGGAAGAGAGCGAATCTTCACGAAACGGAACGGGTGGCCGTCGTGACCTACGCGCGTCTGGCTGAATATCGGCCAGGCACGGAAGCTCACAGCTGAGCCGATCGCGAGTACCGCGACGATTGGCGCAGACCCGATGCTCAGGACCACGCCTGCCGTGAGGTCTATGGCTCGCTTGAGGCGGCCGTTCGCATAACGAATCGAAGCTCGTTCGTCTGGTGGATGGTCGGTGTCTGGGTGCGCCAAAGCATCACCGAGGGGTAGGGGGGGGGCAGGCGCTCGATCGAGCGCCTGCATAATGGCCAAGCGACGGGGAAGGGCGGTAGGGGTTCTTATGATTCTAGCGAGCTTCCAGCGGTACGCCTCGACACCCTGAGAGAGGGGACTGCCCCAGCCATGAACGATGCCACTGTCATCGCGTCGCCTCCTTGACCCACAGGACCACGGATCGCTTGAGGACATCACGCTCCATCCTCAGCTCCGCGTTCTCCCGCTCCAGCTGCACCAGACGGGCCCGGTCATCGGAGGTGAGGCCCTCGGTCTCGCCCCGCTCGACACGATCCTTCTTCACCCGGTTGCCCAACGTCCCCGGGTGCACCCCCAGATCCTCGGCCACCTGGGCGATCGGCTTGCGGGTCTCCCGGACGATCCGCACCGCCCCCTCACGGAACTCCTTCGAGGGGATGCCTCCTGAGTGTCAGCTACGACCGTTGGTCGGTGATCTGGGGCCCCTCCTCGGCCGCGGGCGACGCCTGCGGGGACGCATCGACGCCTACCCTCTTCGCCTTCGCCCCCGGGGAGGCAGTCGCCCATGACCGAGCTCCGGTCGGGATCCTCGCGGCCGTCGGGGACCGACCCTGACATCCAGCGCCAACGGCAACTCGTCGGGTTGCTGGCCGCGGCTGCTGCGTTCGGCGCGGTGGTCTCGGGTGCCCAGCCGACCGCCTCGCCCCTGGCGGATGTGCTGGTGAACAGCGCAGTCGCTGTCACCGTCGTCTACCTCAGTTCGCGGGCCCGTCGCTGCGCCTGGCTGATCCTGGCCGGAACCGCGACCCTCGCCGCTGATGCTCCGCTCGCGCTCGTCGCGGGCGGCCTCGCCCTCGCCGTGGCCGTCTTCGCGGCCGCGACCGACCGTCGCAACCGGGTCATCGGGGCGCTGGTCGGCGCCTTCGCCCTCCAGGCCCTGTTCCGGCTGCCCGACTGGGAACCCAACGGCCTGGCCACCCTGGTCGCTTTCGCCGCCGTGCTGCCGGTCCTGGTGTCGGGCTACCGCAACTGCCGCCGGGTGGTTCGCCGACGACTGCTGTGGGGGGCCGCGTCCGTCGCGGCGGCGGCCGTGATCCTCACCGTCCTGGCTTCGATCGTGGCCCTCGGTCAACGCACGGCCCTCCAGAACGGCATCGACCACGCCCGCGACGGTCTGGCCGCAGCAGAGAACGGCGAAACCACCGAGGCCAGCGTGCTCCTCGGGCAGGCGCAACGGTCGTTCAGCGGTGCCGCCTCCAGGTTGGGGGCCTCTTGGCTGGCCCCCGCGGCGGGGGTGCCCATCGTCGGTCAGAACCTCGAGGCGCTCTCGGTGGCCGCCGAGCAGGGGAGCGCGCTGGCGGCCACCGCCCGGGAGGCGCTGGTCGAGGTCGACGTTGACTCTCTGCAGTTCGAGGACGGGGTGCTGGACCTCGACCGCGTGCGCGCCGTCGGGCCGCCCCTCGAGCATTCGACCGCCGCGCTGGAGGCCGGGGTCGTGGACCTGGAGGCGGCGAGCTCGCCTTGGTTGGTCCCGCCGCTCCGCGAGCGCTTCGACGACTTCAGTGCCGAGCTGGCCGATGCCGCCGCCGACGCGGCGGTGGCCGTGCGGGCCGTCGAGGTCGCCCCGGCGCTGTTCGGCGGCGACGGCGACCGGCGCTACGTCGTCCTGTTCACCACGCCGGCCGAGTTGCGCGGCCTGGGGGGATTGATCGGGAACTTCGGTGAGCTCACCGCAGTCGGCGGGGACGTGCAGCTCACCCGTTCGGGGCGCATCGTGGAGCTGATCCCTCCCTTCGGGGCGGACCCGTACGCCCTCAGCGGCCCAGTCGACTACCTCGACCGCTGGGCCCGCTATCAGCCCGACTTCTACGTACAGCACACCACGGCGTCGCCGGATTTCCCGTCGGTGGCCCAGGTGTGGGAACAGCTCTACCCCCAGATGCCGGGAGGCGGGCCGATCGACGGGGTGATCGTGGTCGATCCCTACGCCCTCGCCGCGCTCATGACCTTCACGGGGCCGATCACGGTGCCGGGCTATGAGGTGGCTCTCACCGCCGAGAACGCGGCGGACATCCTCCTGCGTGAGCAGTACCTCACCTTCGAGGACGACATCGATCAGCGGATCGACTTTCTCGACGACGTCACTCGTCTCACCTTCGAGGCGCTGACCACCGGGGATCTCCCGGGGCCCCGGGAAGTGATCGACACCCTCGGCCCGGTGGTGGGTCAGGGCCGTCTGCTGGTCTACAGCGTCCATCCCGACGAGCAGGACCTGTTCGTGGAGGTCGGCATGGACGGCGCCCTCCCGGCGGTGGACGGTGATTTCCTGTCGGTGGTGACCCAAAACTCGGGCAACAACAAGATCGACATCTTCCTGCACCGCGACATCCGCTACGACGTGGTCTATGACCCCGACACCGGGCGGGTGCAGGGCGAGGTCACCGTGACCCTGCGCAACGACGCCCCCGCGTCGGGTCTGCCGTTCTATGTGATCGGCAACCGGGACCCCGACCGCATACCTACCGGAACCAACGTCATGTATCTCAGCGTCTATACGCCGTGGGCCATGACCGCCGCCGCCATCGATGGCGCACCCCTCCCGGTCGAGCAGGCCGAGGAGTTGGGCCGGTTCGCCTACGAAGCCTTCGTGGAAGTCCCCCCGGGGGGGTCACGGACGCTCACCTTCGCCGTCGACGGCGTGGCCCACCCCGATGACGGGTATTCGCTGACCTTCGCCCCCCAGCCCCTCGTCAACCCCGACCAGCTCACGGTCGATATCGCCGGGGCAGACGGCTGGCACATCTGCGCAAGCGACGGGCTGGAACGCGGGGGAGACCACGCTGCGCTCGGCCTCCAGGTCCAGGAGGACCTCACCGTCACTGCTGGCTTCTGCGCGGATTGAGCGACGCCTCACGGCCAGGGCATGTTTTCGAGCCGGCGTCGCGGACGTCGGGGACGGCTTGGATGTGGTCCCCGTGGCCGTGGGTCTCGAGTACGGATCTGAGCCTGGGTGTCTCGTAGTGCAAGGTTGGCGGCTCTCCGTCTGTCCGGGCGTGACACTTGACCGGGCGGTCTAGTAGACACTGCGCCGTGAACTTCGCATTCT
>CAZVVS010000046.1:0-18742 GCA_964630585.1 uncultured Gordonia sp. | reverse complement strand
GGTCAACACCTCCCACAGTGGTGCGCACCGGCTGGTGGTGGACAACGACGGCAACCAGAGCCGGGTCCGCATCGCCGGGAACCCCTCACCGTCGCTCAAGTGGGCGCGCGGCGGCGAGATCACCGTGTCGGTACCGCCCGACATCGCCCGTCGGCTGACGGTGCGCACCGAGCAGCGGTTCGGCGCCGTGATCGTGACTGCCGACCTCGACCGGCTCGTCGCCCACGTCGGCGACGGTGCGATCGTCCTGCGCGGTTCCGCGCGGCAGATCGACGCCCAGACGGGCACCGGCGAGATCGTCGCCCACGAACCCATCTCGGTGACCGATCGGTTCAGCGTGACCACGTCGTCGGGCAACATCACCGTCGATTTCCGTGACGCCGCGCCACGCACGGTCGAGGCGCTCACGCGCAGCGGCGATGTGACCATCGGGCTGCCCGGGGCCGGCCCCTTCCTGGTCCGCGCTCAATCGGGTGTCTCGGCAAAGGTCCGGGTCCCCGAGACAGTCGATTCCGCGACCGCCGCCGGCGAGGTCACCGCCCGCTCGGACAGCGGCGTGGTCGTCGTCGAACGGGTGTCCTCGGGCCGATAGTGCTACGGGGCTATTGGCGAGAAGCGGCGCAAACGCAGGCTGTTCCCGACGACGAAGATGCTCGAGAAGGCCATCGCCGCACCGGCGAGCATGGGGTTGAGCAGGCCGAACGCGGCTAGCGGAATCGCCGCCACGTTGTAGGCGAAGGCCCAGAACAGATTGGTCTTGATCGTCCGCAGGGTTGCGCGCGACAGCCGGATCGCCGTCGCCGCGCCCCGCAGGTCGTCGTTGACCAAGGTGATGTCAGAGGCCTCGATCGCCACGTCGGTGCCCGCGCCCATCGCCATGCCGAGATCGGCCTGGGCCAGCGCGGCGGCGTCGTTCACCCCGTCGCCGATCATCGCCACCACCTTGCCGCGGGACTGCAGCTCGGCGATGGCGGCGACCTTGTCGGCGGGCATGACGTCGGCGATGACCTCGTCGACGCCGACCTCTTGGCCGACCGTGCGGGCGACGGCCTCGTTGTCACCGGTGAGCAGGATGGGGGAGAGCCCGAGCTCGGTGAATTCGTGAACGGCTTGGCTGCTGCTGGGCCTGACGGCATCGGCGACACCGAGGATGCCGGCGGCCTGCCCGTCGACGCCGACGGCCACCACGGTGTGACCGCGCTGCTGCGCGGCGGCGAAGTCCGCGGCCAGCGAGTCGGGCAGGGTGATCGACCAGTCCGACAGCAGGGCCGGTCGCCCGATTACGACGGCCCGGCCGTCCACGACGCCCTGGACCCCGCTGCCGGCGAGGTTGGCGAATCCTTCGGGGGTGGGCAATTCGCCCACCTCCTCGCGCGCACCTCGCGCGATCGCCGCGGCGATCGGGTGCTCCGACGCGTTCTCGACCGCCCCGGCCAGGCGTAGCAGTTCGGCGCGGTCGACACCGGCGGCGGGCTCCACGTCGACCAGGGTCATCTTCCCGGTGGTGACGGTGCCGGTCTTGTCCATGACGATCGTGTCGACACGGCGGGTGGACTCGAGGATCTCGGGGCCCTTGATGAGGATGCCCATCTGGGCGCCACGGCCGGTGCCGACGAGCAGCGCCGTCGGCGTCGCCAGGCCCAGGGCGCAGGGGCAGGCAATGATCAGGACCGCCACGGCGGCGGTGAACGCGGCGGTGGCGCCGGCCCCCGAGCCCAGCCACACCCCGAGCGTCGCGACGGCGATCGCGATGACGATGGGGACGAAGACGCCGGCGATCCGGTCGGCCAGACGCGCGACCGGGGCCTTGCCCGATTGTGCGGCAGTGACCAGGCGGGCCATGCTGGCCAGAGTGGTCGCCTCGCCGACGCGGGTCGCGCGGACCACAAGGCGCCCGCCGGCGTTGACCGTCGCCCCGGTCACCGGCGAGTCCGGCGCGACTTCCACCGGCACCGATTCACCGGTGATCATCGACTCGTCGACGGCCGACGTTCCACTGACGACGACGCCGTCGGTGGAGATCTTCTCACCCGGACGGACGACGAATTCGTCGCCGACGCGCAGGTCGGCGATCGGGACGAGCTGCTCGACGCCGCCGCGGATCACCGTCGCGTCCTTGGCGCCCAGGTCCAGCAGGGCGCGCAGCGCCGCGCCCGCGTCGCGCTTGGCGCGCTTCTCGAAGTAGCGTCCGGCCAGGACGAACATGATGACCCCGGCGGCCGCTTCGAGGTAGATGTGCGAGGTGGCGTCGCCGCGGGCGATCGACAGTGAGAACGGGTGGCGCAGGCCGGGTTCGCCGGCGGTGCCGAGGAATAGTGCATACAGCGACCAGGCGAAAGCGGCGAGCGTGCCCACGGAGACGAGCGTGTCCATGGTGGCCGCGCCGTGGCGCAGGTTGATCCACGCGGCACGGTGGAACGGCCAGCCCGCCCAGATGACGACCGGGGCGGCCAAGGTCAGGCTCGCCCACTGCCAATAGGTGAACTGCCACGACGGAACCATCGCGAGGATGATCACCGGCGCCGACAACACGACCGCGCCGATCAGGCGGTGGCGCAGGGCGGTCAGCTCCGCGTCGCCCGACGACGGTGTGGCGTCGTCGAACCCGTGGTCGTGCGCCTGCGGCGGAGCGGGCAGCGTTGCGGTGTACCCGGTGGCCTCGACCTGCGCGACCAGGTCGGCGGGGTCCATCCCCACCGGTGCACTGACGTGCGCGGTCTCGGTCGCGTAGTTGACCTCGGCCTGCACGCCGTCGAGCTTGTTGAGCTTGCGCTCGATGCGGTTGGCGCACGAGGCGCAGGTCATGCCGCCGATCTCGAGGTCGATCGTGGTCGTCTCGGGAGCGGTCATCGTGTCACCCTTGTGCGCTGTCGAGGACGAACGCGGCGGTCCGGACGACGCCGTCGACTTGGAAGTCGAAGTAGGCGAGGTAGCGGCCCGTCGAGGGGGCCGTCGCGGCGAAGGCGACGGCGGATCCCGTTGTGTCGTCATGGTGGGGGTGTACATGCGTGTAGGCGAGGTCGCCGGCCCGCAGGACGACGAGATGTCCGAGGGCGCCCAGGTAGGGCTGCAATGTCACCGGCCGGCCGTCACGGCGGACCGTTGCGGTCAGCGGGGATGGTCCGGAGTGGTCGGAGCCCGAGTGGCCCAGCTCGCCGTCGAGCGTGACGGTGAAGCCGTCGACGGTGGCTGTGCGGCTGGGCTGCGGCGAAACCGGCGCGAAGTCGCCCGCGACCTGGATGTCGCCGGCCAGGACGACCGGCTCGTCGCTGCCACGATCGCCGGGCACGAAGTCGGCGAATACGCGGTAGGTGCCCGCTGCCGGTGCCCGCCAGTCGACCTTCCACGCCCCTGCGGCATCGCGGGTGGGGTGCACGTGGGCGAAGTGGGCGCCGTCGGCGCGCACGACGATCAAGTGCAGGTCCTTGGTGTGCGACGGGGTGAATCGGGTCAGCGCGACGCCGCTGGACGTGGTGATGGTGAAGGAGACCGGTCCGGTGATGCCGGTCCGCTCGGGGCCGCTCAGACCGGTGAGCGCGTAGCCGTCCGCGGTCAGCGAGGTGCCGACGGCCGTCTGTGCCGCGGTGGTGCCGGTGCGATCGCCGTGCCCCGTGGCTCCGTGTTCGGTGGTGCCGTGGTCGCCGGTGTCTTGGTGGGCGTGGGCGGGTACGGCTGGGCGCTCCGACTGGTCGGGTACTGCGTAGCGCCCGATCGCGAGCGCAGCGCCGAACACCGCGATGAGGCCGATCGCGAACAGCGCCATGCGCGTCGCGGCGTTGGCCGGCGCCTCCATCAGACGCGGGTGGCCGTGTAGCCGGCCTCGGCGACTGCCGCTAGGACAGCGTCGTCGTCGATGGGCCGATCGGTAGTGACGGTGAGTTCGCCGGTTGCGGCGCTGACGTCGACGCCGGTGACGCCGGGAACCTCACCGACTTCCTCGCGGACGGACATCTCGCAGTGACCGCAGGTCATTCCCTTGACCAAGTAGTCAACGGTGCTCATGGTGTGACTCCTCACTTGCTCGACCATGTCCGATGGTATACCCCTGGGGGGTATATCTCAAGGACGGGTCAGGGCAGGAGGATTGCGCGACCGGGCAGGTTCCCGGCCTCGAGGTCGTCGAACGCCCGGGCGTAATCCTCGAGCGGATAGTCGGTGGTCTCCACGTGGATGAGACCCCGCCGCGCGAGCGCGAGAACTTCGTCGAGGTCGGCGCGCGTCCCGCCGTAGGAGGTCTGCACGGTGACGCCCCACGGAACCGCGTTGACGCCGTTGAGTGAATAGGTGAACTCCCCTCCGCCGAGCCCGGCCAGTCGCAGATGGCCCTCGGGGGCGACTACGGCGGTGGCCAGGGCCACCGACGGCGCCACACCCACGAAGTCGAAGACGACGTCGGCGCCGAAGCCGTCGGTCTCCTGCAGGATCCGCGCGGCGGTGTCGTCACCGGACAGCAGTGCGATATCGGCGCCGAGACGTGTCGCCTGCTCGACCTTCGCCGGGTTGGCGTCGACGGCGATGATGCGGGCGGCACCGACCGCGCGCAGGATCTGCAGGGCCATGTGGCCGAGGCCGCCGAGTCCGATCACGACGGCGACGGCACCCGCATCGAGCCGGTCCCGGACGGTGTTGATCGCGTGCATCGGCGTGACGCCGGCGTCGGCCAGCGGTGCCACCCGGGTCGGGTCCAGCGGCGGCAACGGACCGCCATCGAGGGGGACGACGTGGCGTGCGTCGGCGACGATGTACTCGGCCATCGTCCCGTCGGGGCCGAGCCCCGGTGTCGTCGGGAACATCCACCGGGTGCCGTTGGTCTGGCACGCGTTGGACCGGCCCCCCACGCATTGGCGGCAGTGCCCGCACGCCCATAGCAGGTCGATGATGACCGGCTGGCCCTCGGTCAGCCCGGTGACGCCGGCGCCGAGGGCGTCGATGCGGCCGGCGCCCTCGTGGCCGAGCGTGATCCCGTGGAACGGGGACCCGGCCGCACCGACCGCCATGATCGTGACATCGGAATGGCAGATCCCGGCTCCGGCGATCCGCACACGGACCCGGCCCGGACCGGGCTCGGGAACGGGCACGTCGCGCAGTTCGAGGCGGTTGGCGTCGACCAGCTTCAGGGCGCGCATCTCAGTCGCGCGCTTCCACGACGTCGTAGGCCGCGTCGGCGTATTCGGCGCGGATCCGCTTCTTGTCGAACTTGCCGACCGAGGTCTTGGGCACCTCGGTGACGAACGCCCAACGCTCGGGCAGCTGCCAGCGCGGTACCAAGCCGGCCAGGTGCTCGCGCAGCTTGCCCGCATCGGCCTGCGCCTCGTCGGCCACCACGGCCAGGACGAACGGCCGCTCGTCCCACTTCTGGTCGGGCACGGCGACCACGGCGGCCTCGGTCACCACCGGGTTGGACATGATCGTGTTCTCCAACTCGACCGAGGAGATCCACTCGCCACCGGTCTTGATCAGGTCCTTGGTCCGGTCGACGATCGTCATGAAGCCGTCGGGGGTGATCGACGCCACATCGCCGGTCCGCAGCCATCCGTCGTGGAACTTCGCGGGATCACTGACCGGTCCGTCGGGGGAGTAGTAGGCGCCGGTGATCCACGGCCCGCGCACCTCGAGCTCGCCGGCCGACTCACCGTCCCACGCGACCTCGTTCCCGTCGTCGTCGATGAGGCGGGCTTGCACGGCCGCGGGGAAGCGGCCCTGCGTGACGCGGTAGGCGAACTCCTGGTCGGGGTCTGCGACACCGAACGGCGGCCGGGAGACCGAACCCAGGGGCGACGTCTCGGTCATGCCCCAGGCGTGGGTGATGGGCGCGCCGAACTCGTCGAATTGCTTGATCATCGACGGTGGGACGGCCGCCCCGCCGACGACGACCTCGCGCAGGTGGCTGATGTCTTGTGGCGCCGCCTTCAACTGGGCGGCGACGCCCTGCCAGATGGTGGGCACCGCCGCGGCGAATGTCGGACGGGCCGCCGCCATCATCGCCAGGAGCGGCTCGGGCTGTAGGAAGCGGTCGGGCATGACCAGCGTCAGGCCGGCCATCATCGCGGCATACGGCAGGCCCCACGACATCACGTGGAACATCGGCACGATCGCGAGCACCGAGTCATTGTTGCCCAGGCCCATGCCCGATGCGGAGCACACCTGCATGGAGTGCAACCAGATGCTGCGGTGGCTGTAGACCACGCCCTTCGGGTCGCCGGTGGTGCCGGAGGTGTAACACATCACCGCGGCGTCGCGCTCGTCGATCTCGGGCCACTCGTAGACCGTCGACTCACCGGCGATGAGCTCGTCGAAGGAGTGCACAGTGATGCCCTCGGGTGCTTCGAACGCACTCGTCGGTCCGTTCGCCACGATGACGTGCTCCACGTTCGGCGTGGCCTGGACGTACTGCGCGAGCATCGGTGCGATCGACGCGTCGACGATGATCACCTTGTCGTCGGCGTGCTTGATGATGTAAACCGCCTGCTCGGGGGACAGACGCAGGTTCAGCGTGTGCAACACGGCACCCATCGCGGGCACCGCGCCGTAAGCGACCTGGTGTTCGTTGTTGTTCCACATGAAGGTGGCGACGCGATCGCCGCGGCCGATGCCGAGCTTGGCCAGCGCATGGGCGAGTTGTGCAGTGCGATCACCGAGCTCCGGGAACGAGATCGGGCGCAACTCCGACCCGGTCCAGGTGGTCACCCCCGTCTCGGGGAAGGTGCGCCGGCTGTACTCCACCAGTCGGGCGATGGTCAGCTCACCCGGTTGCATGGTCGATGCGATCACTGAAGGCCTCCTCGTTGCGTTGTGTGACCCAACTTACAACGGGGGTACCGGCTGGCGGGCGCGGGTCGTCAGAGGTCCGCGGCAGCGGCTGAATCCAGGAACCAGACGGTGGTGGTGAGTCCGTGCGCTCCCGCGCACGGCCAGTCGTCCGCACTCGCCCCGGCCACCCCTGCGGCCACGGCTTGCGCCTTGTCGGCCCCGGCGACCAGGAACCACACGTGCCGCGACGAGTTCACGGCGGGCAGCGTCAGGGTGATCCGTCGCGGTGGCGGCTTGGGCGAGTCGGTGACCGCGACGACCGACCGCTGCTTCTCCGCTACGGCGGGGGTGTGGGGGAACAGCGAATTGATGTGGCCCTCGCCGCCCATACCC
Source organism: uncultured Gordonia sp. (assembly GCA_964630585.1). Classification (GTDB taxonomy): domain Bacteria; phylum Actinomycetota; class Actinomycetes; order Mycobacteriales; family Mycobacteriaceae; genus Gordonia. Next base: position 11,599 of record CAZVVS010000046.1, on the reverse strand, counting down.
AGCAGGTGGACGTCGAAAACGGCGCCGTCCTCGTCGGGGGCGATGGCGTTGACGACGGTGCCGTACGCGGCAGCCGCGGCCTCGATGTCGTCGCCGTACTCGCCGTCGCTGGATGCCATCTCATAGACCTGGGCGCCCGCGGCGTCGGGATCGTCGAGCAGGGCCGCGCGGGCCTGCCCACTATTGCGGTCGGCGTCGTCGGCGGGCACGAACCGGTCGTCGCCGAAGTACACGTGCAGCGCGGCGAAGTCGATCTCGTCGACCCGGTCCACCAGCGCCGACAGCAGGGCGATGCCGTTGCTGCCGCCGGTGAGCACCACACGGGCGAGGCCGCGCTCGCGCTGGGCGTCGGCGATCTCGGCGACGAGCCGGTCCGCGGCGGCGTCGACCAGGCCGGCGGCATCGTCGTGGACGGAGGTCTCGGGGATGGGGATCACGGGTGTCACCTTGTCATGTGCTGGAGCCGCTTGGTACCGCGCAGGGCGCGGGCGTAGGTCTCGTCGGGGTCGAGGCGGCGCAATTCCTCGGCGAGGCAGGCCCCGGTCGTGCGGTCGCGCCACGGGGTGCGGGCGTCGGGGCACCCGGGGTCGCGGATCAGCGTGTAGTCGCCGTCGTGAGTCAGTGACAGCAATCCGTCGGCGCAGTCGATCTCGACGCCGAGGTCACCGTCGAGGCGTTCGGTGGGCACGCGCAGGCACTCGGCGAGCCAGCCGGCGAGCAAGTCGAGCCCGACCGACGGCCCGGGTCCGGCGACGCGGATGCGCACCGGTTTGCGGGCCGGTACGCGGTCGAAAGCCGCCGCGAGCAGCGCCCGCCACGGTGTGATCTGGGCCCACGCGATATCGGTGTCGCCGGGAGCGTAGCTGCGCAACCGCTGCGCGAGGACGCCCTGTGCGTCGAAGCGGTTGGTGCCGTCGAGGATGCGTCGCCCGCCAAGGGCGCCGAGCCGGTCGCGCGAGGGGTTCTTCGGTGCGGTGCCCGGCCACCAGGTGACCACGGGCGTGTCGGGGAGGAGGAACGGGGTCACGACCGCGTCCGCATGGGCACCGAGCTCGCCGAACAGGTGCAGCAGCACCACCTCGGACGCGCCGGCGTCACCGCCGACGCGGATCTCGGCGTCGAGGCGCGCGGCCTTGCGGCGGTCGGCGGCCGCGGCGACGATGACGCGGCACGGGTGCTCGCGGCTCGCCTCGTTGGACGCGGCGATCGCCGCCTCGGTGTCGTCGCCGGGCTCGGTCTTCACTATCAGCGTCAGAACGCGGCCGAGGGTGACCGCGCCGCCGCTGTCGCGCATGCGGACCAGCTGCTTGGAGACTTCGCTCGTGGACGTGTCGTCAAGGCGCTTGATCACGGTCGTCTCCAGCTTCTCCCGGTGCGCGCGAGCATCTCATCGGCGCTCGCCGGACCCCAGGTGCCCGACTCGTAGGCCTCCGGCGTGCCCTTTTTGGCCCAGGCCTCCAGCACCGGGTCGAGGATCTGCCACGACAGCTCGACCTCCGCGTTCACCGGGAACAGTGACGGCTCACCGAGCAGGACGTCGAGGATGAGGCGCTCATAGGCCTCCGGCGACGACTCGGTGAACGCCTCGCCGTAACTGAAGTCCATGTTGACGTCGCGGACCTCCATCGACGAGCCGGGGACCTTGGAGCCGAAGCGCAGCGTGACGCCCTCGTCCGGCTGCACCCGGATGACCAGTGCGTTCTGGCCCAACTCGGCGGTCATCGTCGAATCGAACGGCAGGTGCGGCGCGCGTTTGAAGACCAGCGCGATCTCGGTGACACGACGGCCCAGTCGTTTTCCGGTGCGCAGGTAGAACGGCACGCCCGCCCAGCGCCGCGTGTCAACCTCCAGGGCGATCGCCGCGTACGTCTCGGTCGTCGAATCCCTCGCGAAGCCCTCTTCCTCCAGCAGGCCGCATACCTTCTCGTTGCCCTGCCACCCCGGGCCGTACTGCCCGCGGGCGGAGTTCTCGTCCAGCGGCGCGATATTGCGAGTCGCCGACAGCACCTTGATCTTCTCGGCCTGCAGCTCCGCGGGTGCGAACGACACGGGCTCCTCCATCGCCACCAGTGCCAACAACTGCAGCAGATGGTTCTGAATGACGTCGCGGGCCGCCCCGATCCCGTCGTAATAGCCGGCGCGCCCGCCCAGACCGATGTCCTCGGCCATGGTGATCTGCACGTGGTCGATGTAGTGCGCGCTCCACACCGGGTCGAAAAGCTGGTTGGCGAAGCGCAGCGCCAGGATGTTCTGGACCGTCTCCTTGCCGAGGTAGTGGTCGATGCGGAACACCGAGTGCTCGGGGAAGACGCTGTTCACGACGGCGTTGAGCTTGCGTGCGCTCGTCAGGTCGTGTCCGAACGGCTTCTCGATGACGACGCGGCGCCACCGCCCATCGTGCGGTTGGGCCAGTTCGGAACGCTTGAGCTGGTCGCACACCACCGGGAACGCGGCCGGCGGGATCGACAGGTAGAAGGCGTGGTTGCCGTCGGTGCCGCGGACCTCGTCGAGGGCGGTCAGCGTCGAGGCCAGGCGCGCGAACGCGTCGTCGTCGTCGAAGGTGCCCTGGACGAATCGGAACCCGGCCGACAACTCCCGCCAGACGTCCTCGCGGAACGGTGTGCGTGCATTCGCACGGACCGCGTCGTACACGATCTTGGCGAAATCCTCGTCAGCCCAGTCGCGGCGCGCGAACCCGACCAGCGCGAAGCCGCTGGGCAGGAGCCCGCGGTTGGCCAGGTCGTAAATCGCCGGCATCAGCTTGCGGCGCGAGAGGTCGCCGGTGACGCCGAAGATCACCATGCTGCAGGGCCCGGCGATGCGGGGCAGGCGCTTGTCGCGCTCGTCGCGCAGTGGGTTGCGGTGGCTGCGTGATGCGCGCGATGCCACCGGTCTCAGGCCTTGGCGCTCAGTTGGCCCGATGTCGCAGCCAGGAGGTCGGTCCACGCGTCGATGAACTTGGTGACGCCTTCGTCCTCGAGGACGGCGAACACATCGTCGAGGTCGACCCCGACGGCGGCGACCGCGGCCATCTGCTCGCGGGCCGAGGCCTCCTGGCCGATGATCGAGGCGGTATCGACCCAGCCGTGGTCGGCGAAGGCCTCCATCGTGGCGCCCGGCATGGTGTTGACGGTGTCGGGGGCGACGAGCTCGGACACGTAGAGGGTGTCGGCGTAGTCCTTGTTCTTCGTGCCGGTCGAGGCCCACAACGCCCGCTGCGGGCGCGCGCCCTGGCTCGCGAGGTCGGGGAAGCGCACCTCGCGGGTGAAGACGTCGAGGTAGCGCGCATAGGCCAGGCGGGCGTTGGCCAGCGCAGCCTTGCCGCGCAGCGCGAGGGCCTCGGGCGTCCCGATCGCCTCCAGTCGCTTGTCGATCTCGGTGTCCACGCGGGAGACGAAGAACGACGCCACCGAGTGCAGGTCGGAAATGTCACGGCCGGCGACCAGTGCGGCGTCGAGACCGTCGAGGTAGGCGTCGATGACCTCGCCGTAGCGCTCACCGGAGAAGATCAGCGTCACGTTGACACTGATGCCCTCGGCGAGGACGCGGGTGATCGCGGGCAGACCCGCCTTGGTGGCCGGGATCTTGATGAGCAGGTTGGGCCGGTCGACGGCCTGCCACAGCTCGATCGCCTGGGCGACGGTGCCCTCGGTGTCGTGGGCCAGGCGCGGGTCGACCTCGATCGACACCCGACCGTCGACACCGTCGGATTCGACGAAGACCGGGGCGAACACGTCACACGCATCGCGGACGTCGTCGGTGGTGATGACCCGGATCGCCGTGTCGACGTCGGCGCCGTCGGCGGCCAGCTTGGCGACCTGCTCGGCGTAGCTGTCACCGGCCGACAGTGCGGCCTGGAAGATCGACGGGTTGGTCGTCACCCCGACCACCGATCGGGTCGCGATCAGCTCGGCCAGACGTCCCGACCGCAGCAGATCGCGCGACAGGTCGTCGAGCCAGACCGATACGCCGGCTTCGCTGAGTTCTGCGAGGCGCTCGTTGGTGCTCATGGTTTCTCCTCGTTTGTCGCCGGCCGTGTCGCCGGTTACTTCGCGTTGGCGACCGACCGCTGCGCCGCGTCGACGACGGCGGCGGTGGTCACCCCGAACTTCTCGTAGAGCACCTCGTATGCGGCCGAAGCGCCGTAGTGCTCGATGGACACGATCTCCCCGGCGTCGCCGACGAATCGGTACCACGGCATTGCGATGCCGGCTTCCACCGCGACACGGGCCCGCACGCTCGGCGGCAGGACGGAATCACGGTAGGACTGCGGCTGCTCGTCGAACCACTCGACGCACGGCATGGACACGACGCGCGCCGCGATACCCGCCTTGGCGAGCTCCTCGCGGGCCGCGACTGCCAACTGGACTTCCGAGCCGGTACCGATGAGCACGACGTCGGGGCTGCCGTTCTCCGCGTCGACGAGGATGTACCCACCGGCGGCGACCCCTTCCGCGGACGTGCCCTCGAGCACCGGCACGTTCTGGCGCGTCAGTGCGAGGCCCGCCGGATTCTTGCGGCGGGTCAGCACGGTTGCCCAGGCGTGGGCCGTCTCGTTCGCGTCGGCCGGGCGCACCACGTCGAGGTGGGGGATCGCGCGCAGCGCGGCGAGGTGCTCGATCGGCTGGTGGGTCGGGCCGTCCTCGCCCAGGCCGATGGAGTCGTGGGTCCACACGTAGACCGGGTCGATCTCCATCAGTGCGGCCAGGCGCACGGCCGGGCGCATGTAGTCGGCGAACTGCAGGAACGTCCCACCGTAGGCGCGGGTCGGGCCGTGCAGCACGATGCCCGAGAGGATCGCGCCCATCGCGTGCTCGCGGATGCCGAAGTGCAGCGTGCGACCGTACGGCTCAGCACTCCACGTCGACGTGGAGATCGCCGTCGGGCCGAAGGACTTGGCGCCGGCGATCGTCGTGTTGTTGGATCCTGCGAGGTCGGCCGAGCCGCCCCACAACTCCGGCAGGACCGGACCGAGGGCGCCGAGGACCTTGCCCGAGGCGCTGCGCGTCGCGACGGACTCGCCGGCCTCCCACGTCGGGAGTGCATCGCGCCAGCCGTCGGGCAGCTCGTGGGCGTGCAGACGGTCGAAGAGTGCCTTGCGCTCGGGGGAGCCGGCGGCCCAGGCGTCGAAGCCGGCGGTCCACTCGGCGCGGGCGGTGGCAGCCCGGCTCGCCAGCTCACGGGTGTGGGCGATCACGTCGTCGGCGACGTTGAAGTCGACCTCGGGGTCGAAGCCGAGGAGTCCCTTGGTGGCCCGGATCTCGTCGGCGCCCAGTGCGGCTCCATGGGCGGCGCCGGTGTTCATCTTGGTCGGCGCCGGGTAGCCGATGACCGTGCGCACGCAGATCAGCGACGGGCGGTCGGTGACGGCCTTGGCCGCCTCGACGGCCGCCTCGATGCCGATGACGTTCTCGCCGCCGTCGACGCTCTGCACGTGCCACCCGTAGGCCCGGTAGCGCTCCGCGACGTCCTCGGTAAGGGCGATGTCGGTGTCGTCCTCGATGGAGATCTGGTTCTGGTCGTAGAAGACGATGAGGTTGCCCAGCTCCTGGGTGCCGGCCAGCGAGCTGGCCTCGCTGGTGACGCCCTCCTCCATGTCGCCGTCGGAGGCGATGACGTAGATGAAGTGGTCGAAGGGGGAGGTGCCCGCAGCGGCGTCGGGGTCGAACAGGCCGCGCTCGTAGCGGCTGGCCATGCTCATGCCCACCGCCGAGGCGAGGCCCTGCCCGAGCGGGCCGGTGGTGATCTCGACGCCCTTGGTGTGGCGGAACTCGGGGTGGCCCGGCGTCAGCGAGCCCCACGTGCGCAGTGCTTCGAGGTCGCCGATCTCCAGGCCGAAGCCACCCAGGTAGAGCTGCACGTACAGCGTCAGGCTGGAGTGCCCGCACGACAGGATGAAGCGGTCACGTCCCACCCACTCCGGATCCGTGGGGTCGTGGCGCAGCACCCGCTGGAACAGCGTGTAGGCCAGCGGTGCAAGGCTCATCGCGGTGCCCGGATGACCGCTGCCGCAGCGCTGCACCGCGTCGGCGGCAAGCAGCCGCGCGGTGTCGACCGCCTTGATGTCCAGCTCGGTCCAATCGTCGGGATGGGCGGGCTTGGTGAGCTTGGCGATCTCGTCTGCGTGGACCACGGCGGTGCGTTCTCCTGGAATGGGGTGGTGGGGTCGGATCCAGCCTAGTCCGAGCTGCTGCGATCAGCGCACGTAGGGAGGCATGATGGTTCGGCGGAGCTTGAGCCGGGCAGGTGCGATTCCGTCGACGTGCGGGCCCGGGTCTACACTTCGTAGTAGCGCGGCCCGGGGTCCCTCGACGCCCGGTGGTGAACAGCCTTGTCGGACAAGCGGAGTGATGTGTTGAGCAGTGAGCGCACGGGCGTGGACAGCCCGGTTGTCGATCACGGCACCGACGATCCCGCGCCGCACCGGGTGCGCACCGTCCTCGGTGCCTACCTCGCGCTGACCAAACCGCGCGTCATCGAGCTGCTGCTGGTCGCGACGATCCCGGTGATGCTGCAGGCCCACCGCGGCACCGTCGACATCGGCCTGATCGCCGCGACGCTCATCGGCGGATGGCTGGGGGCCGCGAGCGCCAACACGCTGAACATGGTCGCCGACGCCGATATCGACCAGAAGATGCGCCGCACCCAGCGCCGGCCGTTGGCCCGCCACGCGGTCACCCCGCGTGCCGCGCTGGTGTTCGGCATTGTGCTCGGCATCGCCTCGTTCGTCGTCCTGTGGTTCTTCACCAACCTGCTCGCCGCCGTGCTGGTGATGATCACCATCGCCTTCTACGTCGGCGTCTACACCTTGATCCTCAAGCGCCGCACCTCGCAGAACGTTGTTTGGGGCGGGGCCGCCGGGTGCATGCCCACCCTGGTCGGCTGGGCCGCGGTGACAGGGTCGTTGAGCTGGCAGCCGGTGGTGCTGTTCCTGGTGATCTTCTTCTGGACGCCGCCGCACACGTGGGCACTGGCCATGCGTTACCGCGAGGATTACGAGGCCGCGGGAGTCCCGATGCTCCCAGTGGTGGCCACCGAGGAACAGGTCACCCGGCAGATGGTGATCTACACCGTGGCGACCGTCATCGCGTCGCTGTGCCTCATCCCCGCCGCGGGCCTCATCTACGCCTCCGTCGCCGTGCTCGCCGGTGCGTGGTTCGCCCAGCGCGTGTGGAAGCTGTACCGCGACACGTGCGCGGGCCAGGAAGTCGTCCCGCTGAAGGTGTTCCTGCAGTCCAACGAGTACCTCGCCCTGCTGTTCTGCGGCCTGGCCGTCGACGCGGTCTTCCACCTCCCGACCATCGCGTCGTACTTCTCCTGATCTCTTAGTCGAACCCGGGTCGCGTCAGGCCATCAGCGCGATCGAACCCGTAGTCGCCCGCGATTCCAGGTCGCGGTGTGCTCGCGCGGCGTCGGCCAATGCATATCGGGCGCCGACCCGGACCGTCACGCTGCCGTTGGCGATGGCGGCCACCAACCCGCCGGTCCGCCATTCGAACTCACCGGGCTCGGCGATGAAGTGCGCCAGCGTCGGACGGGTCACGCGTAGCGATCCGGCCCCGTTGAGCCGTTGCAGGTCGAACGGGGGGACCGGTCCGCTGGCCGCGCCGAACAACACGACGGTGCCGCGAACCGCGGTGGAGGCGATGCTCGCCTCAAACGTGTCGGCCCCGACGCCGTCGTAGACGACGGCAACTCCACGGCCGCCTGTCAGGTCACGCACGCGGGCCGCCAGATCGGGTCCGTAGCGCAGCACGTGCTCTGCGCCTGCAGCGGCCGACAGCTGTTCCTTCTCGTCGGAGGAGACCGTCGTGACGACGTGCAGCCCGGCCTGCACGGCGAGTTGGGTCAGAATCAGCCCGACCCCGCCGGCTCCGGCGTGGAGGAGGACCGTCTCGCCGGCCCGCGGTTGGGCGGCCCCGTTGAGCAGGTAGTGCGCGGTCAGGCCCTGCAGCAGCATGGTGCCGGCCACATCGTCGCCGATCGTGTCGGGCACTTCGACCGTGCGCGCGGCGTCGACGACCACCTGCTCGGCATAGGAAGGGGGTGCGTCGCACCAGGCGACCCGGCGGCCCACGCAGCGGTCGGAGACTCCGGCGCCGACGGCAATCACGACCCCCGCGCCCTCCGAACCGGGGATGTAGGGCGGATCGCTGGGGTAGAGGCCGCGCCGCAGGTACGTGTCGATGAAATTCACGCCCGCCGCCCGTGTCTGCACCAGAACCTGGCCGGGACCGGGAACGGGGTCGGGCGACTCGCGCCACTGGAGGACTTCCGGGCCGCCGTGGTGGGTGACGACGATTGCATGCATGTCCCCGTTCTACACCGGCGCAGTATCATCGACACCCATGAGCACCGACGCCGACGAGCAGACGACCGCCGAGACCGCCGCGCCGAGGGCCCCGCGCGAGGTGGTGGGCTCGATCCAGCGCTACGTGCGGCGTCAGGGCGGGACGGCCACCGCACTGCTGCAGCCGGTGGGCGAGGCGGGTGTCCGCATCACCCTCGTCGGTGGTGACGGCGGCATCCTGGGTGACCGTGTGGTGCGCGACGAGGCGACCGCGCGGGCGGTCGTGGAGGCAGTCGACGGCCTCACCCTGGCTGACGAGTGGAACCGCGAACTGGTGTCGACGGCGACGGTCAAGCCGTCGCACTGGCGCAAGATGGCGGGCTGGGTGGCCCGCCAGCACCGATTCCCCAAGGCGCGCAACACCGACGAGCTCGACTGACCGTCGGCGACGAAGGTTCTACGACACTGCGTAGTATGAGCGCCGTGGCTGCCAATCCGATTGTGCGCGCGTGGTATCACGTGGTGGACCTGCTGCCTGAACCGGGTCTGCGCGCCCAGCGACGCATCGCACTTGCCGCCCTGTTGGCACAGGCGTTGATCGCCGTCACCGGATCCGTGGTGCGTGTGACCGGATCCGGCCTGGGCTGCCCCACGTGGCCGAAGTGCCACGACTCGTCGCTGCTCCCGATCCCGTCGGATGAGGTGCCGTGGTGGCACCAGGCCATCGAATTCGGCAACCGGCAGATCGCCGTGTGGATCGTCGTCACCACCGCGGCGGCGATCGTCCTCGCGGTCACCCGTGCCCGCCGACGGCGCGAACTGCTGGTCTACGCGTGGATCCTGCCCGCCACGACGCTTTTCCAGGGCATTCTCGGCGGCATCACGGTGCTGGCCGGACTCACGTGGTGGATCGTCGGATTGCACCTCCTGGTGTCGTTGGCAATGGTGTGGGTGGCGGCGACGCTGTATGTGAAGGTCGCCCAGCCCGATGACGGCGTGCTCGTAGACGCGGCTCCCTCGACAGCCCGCCGTCTCGTCGTCGCATCCGCCGCCGCGATGGCGGGAGCACTCGTCGCCGGTGTCACCGTCACCGGGGCCGGCCCGCACGCCGGTGATCGCACCAATCCTGACGCCATCGACCGGCTCCACGTGAGCATCCCCGTTCTCACGTCTGTGCACGCCCTACTCGTCGTGGTCTTCCTCGCACTGCTGCTCGGCGCCTTCGCCGTGACCACGCGCGGCGAACTCGACCCGGCGGTCGTGCGCCGCGCGGGCATCGTGCTCGTCGCAATCCTGGTGCAATCGCTCATCGGCCTCGTGCAGTACTTCACGAACGTTCCGGCCCTGCTGGTGGTGCTCCATGTCGCCGGTGCGTGTTCAGTGGTCGCCGAGACGGCGATCCTGTATCAGGTCATGCGGCCGCGCCGGACCGTGCAAAGCGCCGAGTCCCACTGACGAATAGTGACAGCAGGGCTCGGCAGAATGCGGTTCAGTCGAACCTGAACCATCTGACCGCGGCGGCGGCGCCCAGGACGGACCACACCACCAGTACGGCGAACGCGACGGCGTGGAAGCTCCCGTTGCCGGCATGGCTCAGGGCGGCGGCGAGCGCGCCGGACGGCGTCGCCAGCGCTAGATCGTGCATGGCGTCGGGGACCCGCGATCCCAGGACGGCGAGGCTGGCGAAGCCGGCCAGCACGAACCAGATGAGGTTGGCCAGCGCCAACACCACCTCCGCCTTGCCCGTCCCGCCCAGGGCCAACCCGAGCGTCGCGAACATCACGGTGCCGAGGATGATCGCCGCCACCGCGAAGCCGATACCGAGCGCGTCGGGCCGCCAGCCGAACGCGGTCGCGATCGCGGTCAGCACCACGGTCTGCATCGCGACGACGACCACCACGGCGACGGACTTGCCCGCGATGATGCCCCAGCGGGGGATCGCGGTGGCGCCGAGCCGTTTGAGCGCTCCGTAGCGGCGGTCGAACCCGACGGCGATCGCCTGTCCGGTGAATGCGGTCGAGGTGATCGCCACCGTCAGCACGATGGGCAGGAACGTGTGGGCGCGCGCGGCGGCCGAATCACCGGCGTCGGTGGACAGCGGTAGCAGGCACAGGCCGATCAGCAGGGTGATCGGGATGAACATCGTGAGCAGCAGTTGCTCGCCGTTGCGCAGCAGCAGCCGCAGTTCCATCGCCGATTGCGCCGCGATCATCGACCGCACCGGGGCCGGGCGGGGATCGGGGGTGAAGGACCCGGGGGCGAAGGCCCCGGGGGGTCCAGTGCCGGTGGCGGTCATGCACGGACCTCCCGGCCGGTCAGGGATAGGAACACGTCTTGCAGGCTGGCGCCGGCGGCGTGTAGTTCGGTGATGAGGACGCCGCGTTCGGCGCACCACGCGGCGAGAGCGGCAATGGCCTCGGGCGTCGCGGGCCCGGTCAGCGTGTAGCCGCCGTCCTCGCCGCGGGTCCCGGTCGTCGTCGCACCGTCGCAGGCGGCGCTGACCGCTGCCGCGGCCGCAGTGATATCGACATCCCCGACGGCGGTGAACCGCAGCCCGGCGTGGTCCCGTGCCGTCAGCTCCGCGGGCGTGCCCGCCGCGACGACGCGCCCGGCGTCGATGATCACGATGTCGTCGGCGAGGTGTTCGGCCTCGTCGAGCATGTGCGTGGTCAGCAGCACGCTCACGCCGTCGGCGCGCAGCGCTGTGATGAGGTCCCACACCAGCAGTCGCGCGTGCGCATCCAGACCGGCCGTCGGTTCATCGAGGAAGACCAGTTCGGGGCGGCCGACCAGGGCACAGGCCAATGACAGGCGCTGCTGTTGGCCGCCGGAGAGGCGGCGGAAGGTGGTGTCGGCGACGGGCGTGAGGCCCAGGACGTCGAGCAACCAATCGGGGTCGATCGGGTTGGCGCTGTAGGCGGCGCACAGCCGCAGCATTTCCGCCGCGCGCGCACCCGGGTATGCGCCGCCACCCTGCAGCATCACGCCGATGCGGGCGCGCAGGGCGTCGTTGTCGCCGCGCGGATCCAGGCCGAGTACCCGGACCTGCCCGGCGTCGGGTGCGGTGAACCCTTCGCAGATCTCGACGGTCGTCGTTTTGCCCGCGCCGTTGGGGCCCAGCAGGGCCAGGACGGTGCCGCGGCGCAGTCGCAGATCGAGGCCGTCGACGGCGGTGTGCGCGCCGAAGGACTTGCGCAGCCCGGTGATGTCGACGGCGGCCTGATCGTCGGGGGATGGGTCGGGGCGAGGCACGCGTTTCTCCTATGTCAAGCCGCCGCCGGAGTCGGCGTTGTTGAAGCTGTTTGTTCG
>CAZVVS010000045.1:0-19205 GCA_964630585.1 uncultured Gordonia sp. | reverse complement strand
GGGAGGCTGTCGCGCGCAACTTCGGCGACGACCTGACGTCGGGTTGGGGCCGACGAGAAGACCGCTGCGGCGGTCGAGGTCGACGGGGAGGCCGTGGACCCCGCGACCGCGGACCGGGCGGCCCGCCGTGGGGCTTCGACGGCGACGATGATCAGCACCCGGGCGAAGGCCCCTGGTCACACGGTCGTGGGCGACGCGGCCCCCGTGGTCAGCGGCCACGGTTCGCACCCGCGATGAAGAAGGCTCTGTCCGCCGCCGCGCGCACCGCGGCCGAGAGCGGCAGCCGCATGTCGACCGCGCACATCGTCGCGGCCGTCCTCGACGTCGACGATCCCGCCGTGGCGGCGATCATCGCCGTAGCACCTGACGGTGACGCGTTGCGTCATGCCGTCGCCGATCAGTTGACCGTTCCGACAACCTGATTCGCTGGGCAGTCGGGCGCTTGGATCAGAGCTCGGGATCTACAGGCCGTGGGTGTGGGGCACCGAATCGACGCCCCACGCGAACGCCAACAGGATGATGATCGACCACCCGAGCATGATCAAGCCCGTCTGCCCGAGCGCCCGCACCAGGGTCGCACCGGTCGCCCCGGACACCACGCTGCGCCCGACCGAGTTGGCGAACGGTGCCAACAGGAGTCCGGACAGCGCCCACGGATGGTGCAGCGTGAGGACGACCGTCATGAAGAACGGCAGCGTCATCAGGAAGGCGTACAGGTAGCGCGTCGAGTAGTCCCCGAGGCGCACGGCCGCGGTGAGCTTGCCCGCGGCGGCGTCGGAGTCGATATCGCGCAGGTTGTTGGTGACCAGGATCGCCGCCGCGAAAGACCCGATCGACATAGCGATGCCGACGCCGACGGAGTCGATGCGCCCGCCCACGACCAGCTGCGTGCCGCACACGGCGACGAGTCCGAAGAACAGGAACACGGCGATCTCGCCGAACCCGGCATACCCGTACGGCCGCGAACCTCCGGTGTAGAACCACGCGGCGAGGATGCAGACAGCGCCGACCAGGATCAGCCACCAGTGGGTTGTCAACGACAGCCACACGCCGGCCACCGCAGCGATCAGGAACGCGATGATCGCGGCCGTGCGGACCGCACCGGGCGAAGCCGCGCCGGACCCGACCAGCCGCTGCGGGCCGACGCGGTTGTCGTCCGTGCCGCGGATCCCGTCGGAGTAGTCATTGGCGTAGTTCACCCCGGCCACCAAGGCGAGTGCGACGATGAGCGCGCCGATCATGGCGGGCCAACTCGGCGACTGGTCGACATGGTTGGCGGCGCCGATGCCGGCGAGCACCGGTGCAAGAGCGATGGGCAGGGTACGCGGGCGAATGCCGTCGACCCATTGCGCGAGGGAGGCCATCGGGCTATTCAATCATGGTTGTCCTGCCGCTTCCCGGCCGCGACGGTTCCGGGCCGGGAAACCGCTAAACGGCCCCGGCGCGTGCCGCGAGTGTGCGGACCGCGGCACGATCAATCTTGCCGGGCCCGCGCAGCGGGATCTCATCGACGACGAGGATTCGCCGTGGCGCGGCGTGGCGGTGGACTTGCTGCGCGACGCTGGCGCGCAATGACTCCGGGTTCGGAGTGCGCCCCGGTTCGGCGACGACGAGGGCCACGATCTCCTCGCCGAGCCGTTCATCGGGAACACCCACAACAGCGCACTGCGCGACGGCCGGATCAGCGGCCAGGACGTCCTCGACGACGCGCGGCACGACGGTTAGGCCCCCGGTGCTGATCGCGTCGTCGGCGCGGCCGAGGACCGTCAGCACACCGTCGTCGACGCGGCCGAGGTCATCGGTGCGGAACGACCCCGCGGCGGCGAACGCCGGGTCGGAACGACGGTGATACCCGTGCGCCACCATCGGCCCCGACAACACGACGCGCCCGTCGTCGTCGATCGACACCGCGACCCCGTCCAGCGGGCGCCCGCCGTACACGCAGCCGCCGCCGGTCTCACTCATGCCGTAGGTCGTCACGAGCGGGATGCCGGCGGCTCGCGCGCGCTGTGCCAACGGGGGCGGGATCGCGGCGCCGCCCACGAGCACCGCGTCGAGCCCGGCCAGTGCCGCGGTCGCCTCCGGTGAGCGCAGCACCGCTACCAGCTGGGTGGGCACCAGGGAGGTGTAGCGCCGCGGCCCCCGCAGCCGGGCCACGGCATCGGCGAAACGCTTCGCCTCGAAACCCCCGCGCAGGTCGGCGATCGCGGGTGTGTAACCGGCTCGCAGTGCTCGCAGCAGCACCTGCAGGCCGGCTATGTGGTGCGGCGGCAGCGCCAGCAGCCAGTTGCCCGCGCCGCCGAGTCGCGCATGGGTGGCATCGGCCGAGGCGGCCAGCGTGGCGGGGGTGTGGATCGCGCCCTTCGGGTCCCCTGTCGATCCCGACGTCGCGATGACCAGACAAGCATCCGGGTCGGTCACCTGTGTCCCGACGCCCAACGAATCCTCAAGCACGCGACGGTCGGGGGCGTCTGGATCTTCGACGACGGGAAGGAAGCAGCGGGCTCCGGCCGCCATCGTCACAAGGTCGCCGAACGATTCGGCCAGCGCCGGGCCCGACGCGAGGGGGAGTGCGCGCAGGACCGGCACCGCGACTACCGGGGAGGGGCGGGATCGTCGGGATCGCGGCGCAGCGGGTCGTCGTCGAACGGCCAACCTGCCCCGACGAGGACGGAGCGGACCCGGGCGAGGTCGGTCTCGCTGGGCAGTTCGTCGGTGACCTTGTTGATCTCCACCCCCGCGTCGATCCGGCTGATCTCAGGGACCTCGGTGACCGTGGTGGTGCGCCGTTCGGGTTCGGCCGCGATCGTGGCTTCGGCGGCGAGGGTGCTCGCGACGGCCTGCACCTCGTCGTCGGAGAGTTGACGGCGCAGGATCGCGACGAGCGGGATGTAGTCGCCCGACGGGACACCGTTGGGGTATCCGGCGCGCAGCCAGCGGACAACCGAGTCCAGCAGTGCAGGCCTGTCCACCACTGCTCCTCTCCGTTGTCGCAGTACTTCGATTATAGGTCTGGTCCGCGGGCCCATCTGTGAGCCGCGAGCGGCCATCGCCGATCCCGCCGGGCTACTTGTAGCCGAAGGGGAAGAGCTTGATCCCCAGGTGGAAGTAGATCGTCTGCCGGGTGATCCAGAGGATGCCGATGACAATCGTGAGGGCGACGAGCGCGAACAGCACGCCACCGAGGGCCTTGAGCACCGGGTAGTGTTCGGTGACGGTGCCATCGGCGTTGTAGCCGTTGGCCCACAACCGCAATCCGAGCGCGAACAGCGCGGGGAGGCCGGCACCGAACGCCAGACCGATGATGAGGACTCGGATGATCGATTCTGCGACGGTCATTCGGGGATTTCCTTTCCGATCCGGCGGATCAGATCTCGGCGGTCTCGCGCCCGGCCTGCACGGGTGCCGGCGATTCGGCGGGCATGAGCCCACGATCGTCGTCCCAGTCGGCGTTGACGTTGCTGTGGTCGACCTTGTTCTGCTGCGCCTGCCAGTACATGTAGGCCGACAGGATGACGAGAACCGCGAAGATGGCGATCGCACCGCCGAGGTTGCCCAGCATGTGCGCCAGGGCGAAGCAAACCGCGCCGACGAGGGCAGCGGCGGGGAGTGTGGTGACCCAGGCGACGACCATCCGGCCGGCGACCTGCCAGCGCACTTGTGCGCCCTTCTTGCCTACACCGGTGCCCAGGATCGAGCCGGTGGCGACGTGGGTGGTCGACAGCGGCATGCCGGCGACGCTGGAGGTCAGGATGATCGAGGCGGAGCTGGCGTCGGCGGAGAAGCCCTGCGGCGGGGCGATCTCGACCAAGCCCTTGCCGAGCGTGCGGATGATCCGCCAGCCGCCCAGGTAGGTGCCCAGGGCGATGGCGATCGCGCAGGTGAGGACCACCCAGAACGGCAGGCCGTGCGAGACCGATGCGGCGTCCAGGTGACCGGTCGCGATGAGTGCCAGGGCGATGACGCCCATGGTCTTCTGTGCGTCGCCGGTGCCGTGGGCCAGCGAGAGTAGCGACGCGGTGGCGATCTGGCCGTAGCGGAATCCGTCGTCCTTCTGGTGGTCGGCGAGCGCGGCGGTGATCTTGTAGACCAGCCACGTGCCACAGGACGCCACGACGCAGGCGATGACCGGGGCGAGCAAGGCGGGGATCAGGATCTTCGCGGTGATGCCGCTCCAGTTGATCCCGCTGGTGCCCAGCGCGGCAAGACCGGCACCGATCAGGCCGCCGAAGAGTGCGTGCGAGGAACTCGACGGCAGGCCGAACAACCAGGTGAAGAGGTTCCACAGGATGCCGCCGACAAGGCCGGCGAAGATGATCAACAGTGCCTTCGTGGTGTCGAGGCCCGGGATCAGCTCGCCGTGGCCGTCCTGGATCTTGAGGACGTCCTTGGTGATGGTCGCGGCGACCTCGACGGAGAGGAAGGCGCCGACCAGGTTGAGGATTGCCGAGAGGGTGACGGCCGCCTTGGGCTTGAGGGCGCCGGTGGCGATGGACGTGGCCATCGCATTGCCGGTGTCATGGAAGCCATTGGTGAAGTCGAAACCGAGGGCGGTGACGACCAGCAGCACCAAGATGAGCATCTCTACGGTCATGGATAAATCATGGGGTCGGGCGGCCGAATCTCCTAACCCGCCGACGTCCTCCACGACCCTCTGACCTGCGGGAATCTGGAGTTTCAGGGCTGTTCATCTGTTGTTCACCTTGGTGTCGACCCGAGTCCACCGCATGCCGTCACGCCGCGGCGGGTCGGTGGGGATATCGCGGTGTGGCTCGTCCGTGCCAGAATCACCCCCATGACTGCCATCACTCTGGGAATGCCCATCAACTATGCGGGTGACTTCCGCGAGACGATTGCGAATTTGGCCGATTTCGAAGCCGCCGGGGTGGGCCGGGTCGCGGTGCCCGAGGCGTACAGCTTCGACGCGGTGAGCCAGCTGGGCTTCATCGCCGCCAAGACCGAGAAGATGGAGCTGCAGACGGCGATCCTGCCGATGTACTCGCGCACCCCGACCAATCTCGCGATGACCGCTGCCGGGTTGGACTACATCAGCGGTGGGCGCGCGATCCTCGGAATCGGGGCGTCGGGACCGCAGGTCATCGAGGGCTTCCACGGCGTGAAGTACGACTTTCCGCTCGGGCGGGCGCGCGAGCACGTGGAGATCTGCCGCAAGGTGTGGCGGCGCGAGAAGGTCGAGTACCAGGGCAAGTACTACACCCTGCCGCTCGACGCCGAGCACGGCGGCAGTGGCCTGGGCAAGGCCCTCAAGATCATCAACCAGCCGGTGCGCGAACAGATCCCGATGCTGCTGGCCGCGATCGGACCCAAGAACGTCGAACTCGCCGCGGAGCTGTACGAGGAGTTTCAGCCGTTCCTCTACCACCCCGGGTACGTCGAGGCCGCGTTCGGCGAGGCGCTCGCCGCGGGTCGGGCCAAGCGCGACCCGTCGCTGGGCGAGTTGAAGATCGTCGTGCAGGCAGCCGCGCTGGTCACCGAGGACCCCGATCAGATCGAGAATGCACTCGGGATGGTGCGCCACCACTCCGCGCTTTACATCGGCGGTATGGGGGCGCGCGGGAAGAACTTCTACAACTCCCTGGTGCAGCGCTACGGCTACGTCGACGAGGCCAAGCTCATCCAGGACCTCTACCTCGACGGGAAGAAGGCCGAAGCGGCCGCGGCGGTGCCCGACGAGCTCGTCCGCGCGATGAGCCTGATCGGACCACGCGAGGTCGTCGCCGAACGCCTCGATGCCTTCGCCCGGTCCGGGGTCGGCGTCATCCTCGCCGGCCCGGCCGCGGGCACACACCGCGAGCGGGTCGAGACGATGGCGACGCTCGCCGAGCTGTTGGGGTAGGTGCACGGAGCCTGAGCAACCAAGAAGCGAGGTCCCAATCCGTTGCAACGGATCGGGACCTCGCTTTCTCAGTGCAACGTGGGCGCAGGCTCAGTGCTTGGTGACCTTGAAGACGTAGTCGCCGCTGGCCAGCGGGGGTAGTTTCATGCCCATCATGCTGGTCGGAAGCTCAGAGACGGCCGAGTTCTTGTCGATCACCAGGAAGGTGTTCTTCTTCCACGCCACCAAATGATTCGGAAGTAGACCGGTGGTCATCAGCTGCTGGATGGCGAGGGTCTTCTGGTCAATCACCGAGATGAAGCCGAGGAAGTAGTTCGCGGCATACAGCTTGCCACCGAAGATGAGCATCGAGTTGGTGCCGATGCCGGTGTTCACGTCGGTGATGTGCTTACCGGTGGTCAGGTCGTACACCGACAGGCCGGCAACCGGGGTCATCAGGTTGTTCACGTACAGGCGGTTGGTCCTGGTGTCAGCGGTAACGTTGCCATGGCCCTCGGCGGTTGTCTGCCGGGTGGTCCAGTTGAGCTTGGTTGCCACCGTGCCGCCGCTGCGGGTGATGCGCAACTGGGAGAGATCGCGGTAGTACGAGGTGACCGAGATGGTGGCGCCATTGGCGTCGGCGTTGGTCACAGCGAAACCGGCGCCGAGCTTCTTGCCGCTGCTGGGGAACGTCCAGTCGCCGAGGCGCGCGTAGGTGTCCATGTCGAAGAACGCCAGGCCGTTGGTGGTCGAGATGATGGCGACGCGAAGACCTTCAGCGAACTCCACCCAGTGTGCGTGCGGCAGGTTCGTCAGGCGAACGACCCGCTTGCCGGTGGTCTTGTCCCACACGTTGGCTTCACCACCGTTGGCGGCGGCGGCCGTGGTCCAGACAACGTTCCCGGTCTTGGGCACGTTGACCTCGTATTGGACGCCATACTTGCCGTGGCCGCCGGTGTCGGCGGGCTCGATCACGTCAAACCTCTGCTTGACGGCCATGGTGTTCGGATCGATTTTCAGAAGGTTCGAACGGGTGGCGCCGCTCATCGGCTCCACCTGGGTCATCCACAGGTCACCGGTCTGCGGGTCGATAGCGCCACGGTAGTTGCCGCCGCGCTCATTGCCGACGCCTACGCTGTAGCCCTTGATGGTGTAGCCGGGAGGCTGCGGCACCGCGGGTCCGGGAAGCGCCGGTGAAGGCGCGGCGGCGGCGGCGTGCGGCGCGGCGGCGGCGTGCGGCGCGACGAGAGTGCCGAAGGACAGGACGGCGGCGAGCCCAAGCACGGCTGCCCGGGTGCGATTGGTCATAAACGTCATGGCGGTAAGGGTAGCCTGACTCGCGCCAATGTCCGATAAAGGGGCCTTCGTTGCGTGGCCGGTGCTGGCGACGGTCAGTAGTAATAGGGAAAGGCGTCCCAATCCGGGTCGCGCTTCTCCAGGAATGCGTCACGGCCCTCGACGGCCTCGTCGGTCATGTAGGCCAGCCGCGTCGCCTCCCCGGCGAAGACCTGCTGGCCCATCAGTCCGTCGTCGGTCAGGTTGAACGCGAATTTCAACATGCGCTGCGCCGTGGGCGACTTCGAATTGATGGCGCGGGCCCACTCGATCGCCGTCGATTCCAAGTCGGCGTGGGCGGCTACGCGGTTGACCGCGCCCATGTGGTGCATCGTCTCGGCGTCGTAGGCCTCGCCCAGGAAGAAGATCTCGCGGGCGAACTTCTGCCCGACCTGCTTGGCGAGGTAGGCGCTGCCATAGCCGGCATCGAAGGACCCGACGTCGGCGTCGGTCTGCTTGAAGCGGGCGTGTTCGCGCGAGGCGAGGGTGAGATCGCAGACGACGTGCAGCGAGTGCCCGCCCCCGGCGGCCCAGCCGTTGACGACGGCGATGACGACCTTGGGCATCGTACGGATCAGGCGCTGCACCTCCAGGATGTGTAGCCGTCCGCCCTCCGCCTTGACCCGGGCCTCGTCGACGCCCTCCGCGCCCGCGGCCGCGACGTCGGAGTCGTGGCTGGCCGCGTACTGGTAGCCCGACCGGCCGCGGATGCGCTGGTCGCCGCCGCTGCAGAAGGCCCATCCGCCGTCCTTGGACGACGGTCCGTTGCCGGTCAGCAGGACCGTCCCAACGTCGGGCGTGCGTCGGGCGTGATCGAGGGTGCGGTACAGCTCGTCGACGGTGTGCGGGCGGAACGCGTTGCGCACCTCCGGACGGTCGAAGGCGATGCGCACGATCCCGTTGGCACGACCGTCCCCGACATGTCGGTGGTATGTGATGTCGGTCAGGTCCTCAAAGCCTCCGACCGTCCGCCACTGGGCGGGGTCGAACGGGTTGTGCTCGCTCATGGCGCCCAGCCTACAAACCGGGTCCGCCGATCCTCCCGGCTACCGCGGGGATAACGTGAGCGGATGAGTGATTCATCCCCGATCGCCCCGCGCGAGGGCGGCTTCCGCGCTGACCTCGCTATCTCCACCGACCGCGGCGGTCCCCACTACGCCGAGTTCAGCGAGCAGGTGCGGACGCTGATGGACAAGGCGCGGCTGGCATGTCCCACCGACGAGCTGGCCGTCGAGGCGATTGCGACGCTCAAAGAACTCAACGCCAAGCTCGACGCGCACCTCGTCGACGAATGGACCACCCCGGCCGGCACGCGCATCGACTTGCCCGCCCGGGGAAACCTGACCGTCCCGCCGTACGAGGTGGAACATGCCGGACCCGACGGTGTGACGGCGACGGTGCGGTTCCGCGTCTTCCACCTCGGCGGCAATGGCGTCGCGCACGGTGGGCAGGTTGCGGTCGCCTTCGACGACCTCGGCGGCATGGCGTCGGCGGTCGCCGTGCACGGCGTGTGCCGCACGGCATATCTGAAGGTCAACTATCGGTCGTTGACCCCGCTGGAGACGCCCTTGACCCTGCGTACCTGGGTGGATCGCCGCGAGGGCCGCAAGCTCTTCGTCGCGGGCACGCTGCACGACGGGGAGCGCCTATGCGCCGACCTCGAGTCGCTGTTCATCGAACTGAAGCCCGGCCAGCCCTAGGGTTTAGAGTTCGACGACGCTGATCCGGAACCCCGCGGCGATCAGGCGGTCGGTGAGCGCATCGCCCATCGCCACCGCCGGGGTGAGGACGCCGGCGCGGTCAGGGAGCCGGTCGCGGTCGCAGGCCAGCGTCAGCGCCGATTCGCCCAGCATCACCGCTGTTGCCTTGTACCCCGGGTCGCCCTTGGCGGACATGGCGCTGCGGTAGCGGCGCCCGCTCTCCGTCGTCGTGTAGGTCTGCACCGAGAAAAATCCCTTGTCCCGGGCCTTCTCGTCGGGACCCTGCCCCGGCTTGGGCAGAACCCGGTCGAGCAGGGTGCGCGTCGGCTTGAAAGACATCGCCCCCAGGCCGATGCCCAATCCGGCGGCGACGGTGCCCGCCGCGATCGTCGAGACGACGGGGAGTCGGCCGACGGACATGACTTCGCCGTAATGGAAATCGGGGCCGTAGTCGAGCAGTGAATCCGAGCGCCGGACGATCCGGGTGTTGAACGAGCTCATGAAGAAAGGTGCGCAGGTGCCACTCAGTGACGGGTCGATGCTCGACGCCCGCACCAGTGCGGCGTCACTCGGCTCGGACCGCCGGTCGGCGCGCACGAGTTCGCCGGGTCCCGACGAAAGGGCGTGCGGGTTGAGCAGCACGGTGCGGGTCGACGAGTCGCGCGACTGTTCGGCGATGACTCGTACCGAATCGATCGTGCCGCCCGACGCGGCGCCGCGCATCGACGTCACGATCATCGTCGTCTGACCGATCCCGCCCGCACCGTCGACCTGCGCGCGGCGGTAGAGACCGTAGGCACCCAGGTCCGAGGGGACGGAGTCGAAGCCGCACGCGTGGACGATCCGAGCGCCGGTCGCCGCCGCAGTCTCCCCGACCTTGTCGATGGAGTAGCGGACGAATGGGACCTCACCGGTGAGGTCGACGTAGTCGGTGCCGGCGCTGGCCGCCGCGGTCACCAAGGCCTCGCCGTAGCGCAGGTACGGCCCGACGGTCGTGCACACGACTTGGGTGCGCGCGACCATTTCGTCGAGCGTCGACGGCTTGTCGGAGTCGGCGACGATGAGCGGCCACTGCGCGGCACGCTCACCGAGTCGGTCGCGGACGGCCGAAAGCTTCGCCTCCGAGCGCCCCGCCAGCGCGATGCGGGTGCCATCGGGCGCGGACTGCTCCAGGTAGCGGGCGGTCAGCTCACCGACGAACCCGGTGGCGCCGAAGACAACGATGTCGAATTCGCGGCGGCTCATGAAACCAGCCTAGACTCGCTGCAGCACAGCGCTCAGTCCAGTGCGCGGACCGTCCCGATCGACAGGGCGCCGAACACCTTGGGCGTCTTCGCCGCGTAGTGCTGGTCGAGGTCGACCGACTCCCACCCGGACGCCGCGAGCAGCGCCGGAATATCGCGGGTGAGGTGACAGCCGCCGCCGAGGCGGATCTGTACCGGTTCGAGTCGGCGCTGCCAGCGGCGCACGCTCTCGTCGGGGGCACGGCCGTGCTCCAGGAAGTGCAGCTGTCCGCCTGGCTTCACGACGCGGCGCAGTTCCGCCAGCGCCGCCGGGAGGTCGGGAATGGTGCACATCGTGTACGTCGACAACGCCGCGTCGAAGGTGTCGTCGTCGAACGGCAGGCGCTGGCCGTCGAGCCCGCCGCGTTTGATGGGCACAGTGCTGGCGGCCACGGCATCGGCAGCCATCGCCCAGGCGGTGTTCGACGGTTCGATCGCCGTCACCGACTCCACCTCGTCGGGGTAGCAGCCGACGTTGGAGCCCGACCCGAACCCGATTTCCACGACGTCGCCATGCAGCCCGGCCGTCGCTTTGCGCCGCACCTTGCGCATCGCGGGCATCCCGCAGGTGAATTGCACGACGTGCGGCAGGATCTTGTCCTCGTAGTAGCCCATGCCTCGATTGTGGCCCCCGGGTCCGCCCCACGGGGATGGTTCGGGCGCGTGACAGACTGGACGCCATGCCGATCAACCCGTCGACGCTGCAGGGTCGGGTCATCGTCGACGAGATGATCCGCGGGGGCGTGACCGATGCCGTGCTGTGCCCCGGTTCGCGCAATGCGCCCCTTGCATTTGCGCTTCACGCCGCCGACGCCGCTGGGCGGATCCGCCTGCACGTCCGGATCGACGAGCGCTCGGCCGGCTACCTCGCCCTGGGGCTGGCCGTTGCGTCGCGTCGACCCGTCCCGATCATCCTGACCAGCGGTACCGCCGTCGCCAACGTCAGCCCGGCGGTCTTCGAGGCGAACTATGCGCGGGTGCCGCTGGTCGTGGTGACGGCCAACCGGCCCTACGAACTGCTCGGCTCCGGCGCCAACCAGACCGTCGAACAGTTTGGCCTGTTCAGCACGCAGGTCCGCACCGCCATCAGCCTTGGGCTCGCCGAGGACGGACTGGACGCCAACAGCCAATGGCGCTCGGCGGTGGGTCGGGTGCTGGCCGCGGCGCGCGGTGCGCGCACCGGCAATGCCGGGCCCGTCCAGTTCGACATCCCTCTGCGGGAACCGCTGGTCCCCGATCCCCGCGCCGTCATCGCCGACGACCTGGACGGTTTCACCGGCCGCCCCGACGGGGCGCCGTGGACGCAGGCGCCGGCCGGACGCCTCGACATCCCGGTACCGGTGGACCTGAGCCTGGACACCGTCGTCGTCGCCGGGCACGGCGCGGGTGCGAACCCGGAGCTCGCCGGCCTGCCGACGGTGGCCGAACCGACGGCGCCGTTGCCGGCCAACCCCCTGCATCCGATGGCGCTGACCGGGCTCGCTCCCCAACAGGCGATCATCTGCGGACGGCCGACGTTGCACCGAGGGGTGTCGCGGCTCCTCGCCGATCCGGCGGTGCGCGTTTGTGCCATCACGACCGGGCCGCGGTGGCCCGACGTCTCGGGCAACGTCGTCGCCACGGGCACCCGCGTCGAACCGGTGGGCGCGCCACGGGCGCAGTGGCTCGAGCAGACCGCGCAGCGGCACCGGCGCGCCGTCGGCGCGGTCGCGTCGGTGTTGGGTCAGACGTCGACGACGACCGGTCTGCACGTCGCGGCGGCCGTGGCCGGCGCGGTGGGTGCGGATCGACAGCTGTTTCTCGGCGCCTCCAACCCGATCCGCGACGTGGCACTCGCCGGCACCCTCGTGCCGGGTGTGTGCGTGTTGAGCAACCGCGGCGTCGCCGGGATCGACGGGGCCAATTCGACGGCCATCGGCGCGGCGCTGGCGGGCGGCCCGACGGTCGCACTGCTCGGCGACCTCACGTTCATCCACGACGCGACCGGCCTGATCATCGGGCCCGCCGAGCCGCGCCCGGACGACCTGCGCATCGTCGTTGCCAACGACGACGGCGGGGGGATCTTCGGCCTGCTCGAGCAGGGCGACCCGCGATTCGACGGCGGTGTGTACGCCGGAGCGTATGAGCGCATCTTCGGTACTCCGCACCGCACCGACATCGCTGCGCTGTGTGCGGGTGTGCACGTCGCCCACCGGCGGGTCGGCGTTGACGAACTGCCCGGTGTTCTGGCCGAGCCGGCTGCGGGTCTGCAGGTGATCGAGGTGACGACCGACCGCACCGGCTTGCGCGGCGTCCACGCGGCGATCGCGGCGCAGCTGGCCTGAGCACCGTTGGCGCCTCGTCGCGGTCCCGTACTTGAGTACGCTGTCCCCATGAACCCGACTGCGCAGCGCACGACCCAGATCGTGTTGCTCGTCGTCGGCACGATCATCACGCTGATGGCGGTCTTCCTCTTCGCCGGGTGCGTCAAGAACGACGCGCAGATCAATGCGAACAAGGCCGTCGCCGTCGCCGAGGTGAGTTCCGCAGACCGCCTGCATGCGGCTGCCGGATTCTTCACCCCCGACGGGAAGTTCCACAGCCCGCAGTTGGGCTTGCTCTACCCGACGAAGCTGTCGGTGGGCGAGCGGATCTCGGTGGACTACGACGCCAGCAACCCCGACGGGCTGGTACGCCCCACCGGTCGCAACGCATCGTTGGCGATCATCCCGTGCTTGTCGCTGATCGTCGTCGGCTGGGCGGTCATCGCCGTCCTCATGGTGCTCGTCGCCGAGGCCGGACGACGCCGACGGAGCATCGCGCACACCGTGAATTGACCGGGCGTTCATCCTCATTTCGTGTGGGCACCACCGGCGCGCCGCCATGCCCGCAGACACTGGGCCCATGCGCGTAGCCATCGTCACCGAGAGCTTCCTACCCCAGGTCAACGGTGTGACCAATACCGTTCTGCGGGTGGTCGAGCACCTCGAACGCCGTGGTCACCGCGCGGTGGTGATCGCACCGGACACCCCTCGGGGACGTCCAAGCGGTCCGACGGTGGTCGGGGCGTCGACCCCGGTCCATCGCGTCCCCGCCGTCATGGTGCCCGGCGTCTCGTCGCTGCCCGTCGGCATCCCCACTCCGATGATCGCCCGCGTGGTGCGCGACTTCGCGCCTGACATCGTCCACCTGGCTTCGCCGTTCGTCCTGGGCGCAGTGGGGGCGCGCGCGGCGCGTCGGCTCGATGTGCCGACGGTGGCAGTGTTCCAGACCGACGTCGCCGGTTTCGCCGCCACCTACCGGGCGCGCTTCGCGTCGCGCTCGGCATGGCGTCACCTGCGGCGATTGCACTCGTCGTGCGAGCGGACACTGGCACCGTCGTCGGCGACCGCCGCCGACCTGCGGGCCCACGGCATCCCCCGCGTGCACAGATGGGGCCGCGGGGTCGATATCGAGCGGTTCGGCCCCGAGTACGCCGACGAAGACCTGATCGCGGTTTGGTCCGGAGCCGCCGACGACCGCGAGCGCAAGCTCGTCGTCGGGTTCGTGGGCCGGCTCGCGCCGGAGAAGGAGTTGATGAAGCTGGCGCCACTGGCCGCCGACCCGGGAGTGCAACTCGTCCTCGTCGGCGACGGCCCGGAGCGCCGCCGCCTGGCCGCGGCCATGCCCGGTGCGGTATTCACCGGCGAACTGCACGGCGATGAGTTGGCCCGGGCCTATGCAGGTCTCGACGTCTTCGTCCACGCCGGGCGACATGAGACGTTCTGCCAGACGATCCAGGAGGCGATGGCCACCGGCCTGCCCGTCGTGGGGCCCTATGCGGGCGGCCCGCGTGACCTGATCGCCCACTGCCGCACCGGGTTCCTCCTCGACCCCGACCAATTCGAGGCCAAGCTCCCCGCCGCGATCGACGCGCTGCGCGACTCGACGGTCCGCGCCCGATTCGGTGCGGCGGGGATGGCGCTGGTACGCACCCGCACGTGGTCGTCGGTG
The DNA here is from genome assembly GCA_964630585.1 of uncultured Gordonia sp. Classification (GTDB taxonomy): domain Bacteria; phylum Actinomycetota; class Actinomycetes; order Mycobacteriales; family Mycobacteriaceae; genus Gordonia. Next base: position 5,079 of record CAZVVS010000045.1, on the reverse strand, counting down.
TGCGAGGAGTTGCTCGGCCACTACGCCGCCGTCCTCGACGGAGGGGACGGTGCACGGATCGCCGGGTGACCGGTGTGCCCGTGGGCCCGACGGAGGGGCCGACTACCGTTTGTGGCATGAGCGATTCCTCGCGCGCGGACCTGGCCAAGCGGCCCGACGAAGTGGCCTCGATGTTCGACGGGGTGGCCAAGCGCTACGACCTGACCAACACGGTGCTTTCGTTCGGACAGGACCGGCGGTGGCGGGCGGCGACCGCCCGGGCCCTCGGTCTGCGGTCGGGCGATGTGGTGCTCGACCTCGCCGCGGGCACCGCGGTCTCGACGGTGGAGCTGGCCAAGTCAGGGGCCATCGTGGTCGCCGCCGACTTCTCCTTGGGCATGCTCAAGGCCGGATCCCATCGCGACGTCCCGAAGGTCGCCGCCGATGCGATGGCACTGCCATTCGCTGACGAGTCCTTCGACGCGGCGACCATCTCCTTCGGATTGCGCAACGTCAACGACGTGGGTGTCGCACTGGGCGAGCTGCGCCGAGTCCTGCGGCCCGGCGGGCGCCTGGTGATCTGCGAGTTCTCCACTCCCACGTGGGCGCCGTTTCGCACCGTGTACCTCGAATACCTGATGAAGGCACTGCCCGAGGTCGCCACCCGCGTGTCCAGCAATCCGGCCGCCTACGTCTATCTCGCCGAATCGATCCGCGAATGGCCCGACCAAGCCGGGCTCGCGGCCCTGATCCGCGAGGCCGGTTTCCGCGGTGTGCACTGGCACAACCTGAGCGGCGGCATCGCGGCGCTGCACAGCGCCGTCAAGTAGCGCCGACCGAACCAGGAATCGTGCCGACCGAGCCCGGAATCGTGTCGACCGAGCCCGGAATCGTGTCGACCGAGCCCTACCGGAACGGTGGTCGTTCGTCGACGCGCACAGACATGCGGCCGGCAGTACGCCAGGCCCGTGCGACCAAGTCGGCATCCTCGTCGGTGATGAGGTTGCCCATGACGCGCACGACCATCGACATCAACTTTTGTGAGCGCAACCCCGGCCGACCGAGTAGGGGCACCGCCTTCGGCACGGTCAACACCGCGGCCAGCCGACGGGCCGCAGAGAACGCCAACGCGTAGTGCTCGGTCAGGACGTCGGGCCAACGATCGGTGAAGTTGCCAGCCCCGTCGACGACGAGTTCGACGGCCAGCCGCGCCGTCTCCAACCCGTAGTCGATGCCCTCGCCGTTGAGCGGGTTGACGCAGGCGGCCGCGTCGCCGATCAGCATCCAATTGGGACCGGCCACGCCGCTGACTGCCCCGCCCATCGGCAGCAATGCCGACGTGAGGCGTTGCGGTTCTCCGTCGATCGCCCATTCGTCGCGGACCATCTCTGCGTAGTGCCGCAGCGTCGGCCGCAGTTCGACGTGGGCCGGACGCCTGGCCGTGGCGAGTGCTCCGACGCCGACGTTGAGCTGGCCGTGGCCCAACGGGAACACCCAGCCGTAGCCCGGCAGCAGCGTCCCGTCGGCACCGCGCAGCTCCAAGTGCGAGCCCATCCACTCGTCGTCGGATCGGCCCGAGGCGACGTAGGCCCGTCCGGCTACGCCGTACGCGGTGTCGCGGTGCCACTGGCGGCCCAGGACCTTGCCCAGGCCGGAGCGCACGCCGTCGGCGACGATCACCGTCGATGCTCTGATGGCCCGCCGACCGTCGGGACCGTCGACGATGACGGCGCCGACACGGGCACCGTCCCATTCGACGTCGACAGCTTTGTATCCCATGAGCATCGTCGCTCCGGCTGCCTGGGCGGTCGCGCGGATCTCCTCGTCGAGCTCGACCCGGGTCACCGCGCTGCCATAGTCGGCGAACCGCTTGCCCGGCCACGGGACGCGCTGCTGGGCGCCCCAGCCGTGCAGATCTAGCCCGGTGATACGGGGGCGGTCGGCGAGAAAACCCCCAAGACCGAGATCAAGCATCTCGGTGATGGCGCGCGGGGTGAGGCCGTCCCCGCACGTCTTGTCGCGCGGGAAGACCGCCATGTCCAGCAGTGTCACGTCGCGCCCGGCGCGAGCGCCGTGCGCGGCGGCGGCAGATCCCGCCGGACCTGCGCCGACGACGAGAATGTCGGTCTTTTCGACGGTCATCGGCGCGGGCGGATCGGCGTCGGTGGGATCTGTCACCCGACCAGTATGTCGTGCGAGGGGGTCCGTTACGCTGGCCGAGTCGGGTGCAACCGCGCCGGCAGTGGTCGAAGACAGGCGCAGGGGCAGTACACGTGAAGACGACGATCGCCGGCTTGAATCTGGGTTCGGACGAGTTCTCCTTGGGCGTGAAGTCGTCGTTGGCGCAGGTCGAGGACCTGCTGCTGACCGAGCTCTCCTCCGGCGACGACCTGCTGACCGAGGCGGCCACGCACCTGGCCAAGGCCGGCGGCAAGCGCTTCCGTCCGATGTTCGCGATCCTTGCCGCGCACTTCGGGCCGCGGCCGCAAGCCCCCGAAGTGATCACCGCCGCCACCGTCGTGGAAATGATCCACCTGGCGACGCTCTACCACGACGACGTGATGGACGAGGCGCCCGTGCGACGCGGCGCCCCGTCGGCGAACTCTCGCTGGGGCAACTCGATCGCAATCCTCTCCGGCGACTTCCTGTTCGCCCGCGCCTCGCGCCTGGTGTCGACGCTGGGCCCCCAATCGGTGCTGATCATCGCCGACACCTTCGCCGAACTGGTCACCGGCCAGATGCGCGAAACCGTGGGCGTCAGCGCCGGTGCCGACCCGATCGAGCACTACCTGAAGGTGGTGTGGGAGAAGACCGGGTCGTTGATCTCCGCGGCCGGGCGTTTCGGTGCCATGACGTCGGGTGCTGACGCGCAGACCATCGAACGGCTGGCCCATCTCGGCGACGTCATAGGCACGGCGTTCCAGGTCTCCGACGACATCATCGACATCGCCTCGCCGACCGACGACTCCGGCAAGACGCCGGGCACCGACCTGCGCGAAGGCGTGCACACCCTGCCGGTGCTGTACGCGCTCGCTGCCGACGGACGCGACGCCGCCGAGTTGCGCGACCTCCTCGTCGACGAGCAGACGGGCAAACCACGGCCCCTGCACGACGACGACGAGGTGGCGCGTGCCCTGGAGTTGTTGCGCACCTCGGCCGGGATGGCCGCCGCGCGCGACAAGCTGGGCGAGTACCTGGCCGCGGCGCGCGAGGATCTCGCCCAGCTGCCGGCGTCGCCGGCGCGCGATGCCCTGGCCGATCTGGCGGCCTACACCGTCGAGCGCACCGGCTGAAGCGCCAGTCCCCGGTTCACCCGGGAACGATCCGGACCACCTCGGCGTTTGGCAGTATGCACAGGAGAGGGCGGCGTCGCGCTGCTCCGCATGCCAGAAGAGGTAGGGAATGCAATTCTTCAACGGGTTGAAGACCGCCGCACTGTTGGGGTTGATGTCGGCGATCATCGTCGGGATCGGGGCCATCTTCCAGAACCAGACGATCCTGATCGGGTCAATAATTCTGGCCGTGGCCACAAACGGCTACGTGTACTTCAACTCTGCGAAGATGGCGCTGCGCTCGATGCACGCCCAGCCGGTGACCGAGGTGCAGGCACCCGAGCTGTACCGGATCGTGCGAGAGCTGGCGACCGATGCCAAGCAGCCGATGCCGGCCCTCTACATCAGCCCGACTGAGTCGCCGAACGCCTTCGCGACCGGGCGGAACCCGAAGAATGCCGCGGTGTGCTGCACCGCAGGGATCCTGCAACTGCTCGATGAGCGAGAGTTGCGCGCAGTCCTGGGCCACGAGCTCTCACACGTCTACAACCGCGACATCCTGATCTCGTCGGTGGCCGGCGCCATGGCCGCGGTCATCACCGGCCTGGCGCACATGGCCATGATGTTCGGGAGTGGGAACCGCAACGGCGGTGGGCCCGGCATCCTCCCGGTGCTGCTGATGACGCTGCTCGGGCCGCTCGCCGCGACGGTGATCAAGATGGCGGTGTCGCGGTCGCGGGAGTACCAGGCCGACGAGTCCGGTGCCGAGCTGACCAAGGACCCGCTGGCGCTGGCCTCCGCACTGGCGAAAATCTCCGGTGGCGTGGATCGGGCGCCGTTGCCGCCCGAGCCGGAGCTCGAGTCGCAGGCGCACATGATGATCGAGAACCCGTTCCGCGGCGCCGGGATGCAGAAGCTGTTCTCCACCCACCCGCCGACGGCCGACCGCATCGCCCGCTTGCAGGAGATGGCCCGCAGGGGCATGTAGCCGGTTGATTGGGCTCGGTCGGCCCTACCGGTAGTTCACGAACTGCAGGGCGATGTCGAGGTCGGAGCCCTTGAGCAGGGCGATGACGGCCTGCAGGTCGTCGCGCTTCTTGCTCGAGACGCGAACCTCTTCGCCCTGGACCTGCGCCTTGACCCCCTTGGGCCCCTCGTCGCGGATGATCTTGGTGATCTTCTTCGCATGCTCGGAGTCGATGCCCTGCTTCAGCGTGCCACTGATCTTGAAAGTCTTGCCCGAGGCGGCTGGCTCACCGGCCTCGAAGGCCTTCAACGAGATGTCGCGGCGGATCAGCTTCTCCTGGAACACGCCGAGGCCGGCCTGCGCACGCTCTTCCGCATCGGAGGTGATCACGATCACCTCTTCGCCCGACCAGGCGATCGAGGTGTTGGTGCCGCGGAAGTCGTATCGCTGCGACATCTCCTTGGCGGCCTGGTTGAGAGCGTTGTCGACCTCTTGCCGGTCGACCTTGCTGACCACGTCGAACGATGAATCTGCCATGCGCGACAGCCTATCTTGAGCAGCGGGTTTGCATCGGTACCGGGGATGCGTTGTATTCTTTGCGGCGTTGCCCTTCGTCGCTGCGCCCGAGCGCGGGGGAGTGCACCGGCAGGTTGCCCGAGCGGCCAAAGGGAGCGGATTGTAAATCCGTCGCGCAAGCTACATAGGTTCGAATCCTATACCTGCCACGACGTGGAGTTTCTCCGGTGAATTCCGGTGCCGGCCAGCGATTTGGCCGACCCGGTGACCGGTGTGTAACCTCGTCATGTCGTGTTTCGATCGGGCGTGCCCGGGCGAAGTCGACGACGCCCCCTTAGCTCAGTC
>CAZVVS010000044.1:0-19401 GCA_964630585.1 uncultured Gordonia sp. | reverse complement strand
GAATCCGCCGCTCGGTCACGGTGACGAACCGGCGGGCCGCCGTGTTTACCTGCGGCGCGACGTTGACGGTACCCAACCTGAGCAGGCATTTCGAGGGGTACCCACCCAAAAGTCCCTCAACCTCATGGGGTAGGTTGCCGCCACCCCGCCACGGCCCTGTCAAGCTGTCTGGGGCACCGCGAACGGCATAGTCGCAGGTCAGCGGGTGTTCTGGCAGATCCGTAGTGGGTGGTGCACACCAGAAAACCAGCTCTGACCTGGGCGGAATCACACCGGAGTACGGGTACGAGAATTCCCGCGGCCCCCCGCGTGTCGTCCCTCGACTAGTGCTTGAGCGCCGATTCGACGTCATCTCGGGCAGCTTCGCAGGCGGCCCGAAGCGCTGCGGGATCAGGGCCTGCACGCAGGACCGAGCGCGAACTGGCGGGCAGCAGCCACTGTTTGTCGGCGCCGTCGAACAGCTCTGGCAGATCCGCGGCCGTTGCTCCCTGCGCCCCGACGCCGGGTGCCAGGATGACCCCCCGCAGCGCACCCAGGTCGAGTCCGTGGGCGCGCGTGGCGCCGACGACGACCCCGACGGTGCCGCGTCCGTCGGCGTTATGTGCAGCGGCCTCGTCGACGATGCCCTGCGCGACTGTGCGGCCCGTGTCGTCGGCGAGCTGCACCGCGGCTCCCTCGGGATTGCTCGTGCGTGCAAGCACGATCACCCCACGGTCGGCGCTACGCGCCTCGTCGACCGCAGGTGCCAGCGCGCCGAATCCCAGGTAGGGCGACACTGTCACCGCATCGGAGCGCAGCGGCGAGTGCTCGCCCAACCAGGCACGGGCGTAGGCGGCCATCGTGGACCCGATGTCGCCGCGCTTGGCGTCGGCCACCACCAGTGCACCGGCCTCGCCACAGCCGGCGATGACGCGCTCGAGAGCTGCGATACCGGGCGAGCCGAACGCCTCGAAGAAGGCCACCTGGGGTTTGACGGCGGCGGCGACGGGGCCGAGTGCCTCGACGCAGATGTCACCGAACTGTGCGACGCCCTGCGCTGACACCGGCAGCCCCCACTGCTCGAGCAGTCCGGGGTGCGGGTCGATGCCGGCGCACAGCCGCCCTCGTCCCGCGACCGCGGTGCGGTAGCGGGCGGCGAACCCGCCGGCCTCGGTCACGGCGCGGACACCTGCGGATCGTTCACCAGCGCCGCGTGCAGGTGCTGCAGCGACTTCACCCCCAGGTTGCCGGTGAGCAGCGCCTCGATGCCCTGGACGGCTGCGCTGGCCCCCTGCACGGTGGTGATGCACGGAATCGTCGCGCTGACCGCGGCCGTGCGGATCTCGTAGCCGTCGATGCGGGGTCCGGAATTGCCGAACGGCGTGTTGATGACCATGGCGACCTCGCCGTCGCGGATCTGGTCCACGATCGACCGCTCCCCCGCCGCCACCTCCGGGTCGGAGTGCTTGCGCACTCTGGTGCAGGCGATCCCGTTGCGCCGCAGCATGTCCGCGGTGCCCTCGGTGGCGAAGATCTCGAAGCCCAGGTCGGCCAGGCGTTTGACCGGGAACAGCAGCGCGCGCTTGTCCTTGTTGGCCACCGACACGAACACCGCGCCGTGGGCGGGCAGGGAGCCGTAGGCTGCGGTCTGCGACTTGGCGAACGCACGGCCGAAGTCGGCGTCGATGCCCATGACCTCGCCCGTCGACTTCATCTCCGGACTCAGCAGCGAATCGACACCGGTGCCGTCGGCGCGCCGGAACCGGTGGAACGGCAGCACTGCCTCCTTGACCGCGATGGGCGCGTTGATGGGTGCGTTACCGCCGTCACCGGTAGCCGGGAGCACCTGCGCGGCGCGCAGCTCCGCGATGGACTCGCCCAGCATGACCCGCGCGCACGCCTTGGCCAGCGGGACCGCGGTCGCCTTCGAGACGAACGGCACCGTGCGGCTGGCGCGCGGGTTGGCCTCCAACACGTAGAGGATGTCGTCCTTGAGCGCGTACTGGACGTTGATCAGGCCGCGCACGCCGATGCCGTGCGCAAGGGCCTCGGTGGCCTTGCGCACCGCCTCGAGGTCGGAGCGGCCCAGGGTGACCGGCGGGAGGGCGCAGGCCGAGTCGCCGGAGTGGATCCCGGCCTCCTCGATGTGCTCCATGATCCCGCCGAGGTAGACCTCGGTGCCGTCGCACAGGGCGTCGACGTCGATCTCCACCGCGTCCTCGAGGAAGCGGTCCACCAGCACCGGGTGGTCGGGGGTGAGCTCGGTGGCGCGGGAGATGTAGTCGCGCAGCGACGCCTCGTCGTAGACGATCTCCATTCCGCGCCCGCCCAGCACGTACGACGGCCGGACCAGCACCGGGTAGCCGATGCGGTCGGCGACGTCTTTGGCCTGGTCGAGCGTCGTCGCGGTGCCGAATGCCGGGGCGGGCAGACCCGCCTCGGTCAGCACCCGGCCGAATTCGCCGCGGTCCTCGGCCAGGTCGATGGCGTCGGGCCCGGTGCCGACGATGGGCACGCCGGCGTCGGCCAGTCGGTGCGCCAGGCCGAGCGGCGTCTGGCCGCCGAGCTGAACGATGACACCCGCGACGGTGCCCGACTGCGATTCGGCGCGGTACACCTCCAGGACGTCCTCGAAGGTCAACGGTTCGAAGTACAGGCGGTCGGCCGTGTCGTAGTCGGTGGACACCGTCTCCGGATTGCAGTTGACCATGACCGTCTCGTATCCGGCCTGCGACAGCGTCATCGCGGCGTGCACGCACGAGTAATCGAACTCGATGCCCTGACCGATCCGGTTGGGCCCCGACCCGAGGATGAGGACCTTGGGACGGTCGGGTTGCGGCGCCACCTCGCTGGTGGCGGCGGGGTCCATCTCGTAGGTCGAATAGTGGTACGGAGTGCGTGCTTCGAACTCGGCGGCACAGGTGTCGACAGTCTTGTACACCGGGTGCACGTCGAGTCGTTCGCGCAGCGCGGCAACGGCCGTCTCGGTGCCCAGGGAGTCGTCGCCGCCAGCGGCCCGCAGCACTGCGATCTGCCGGTCGGACAAGCCGGTCGACTTCGCCTGGCGCAGGAGGTGCTCGTCAAGTCCGTCGGCGTCGCGGACTTGCGCGCCGACCTCGCCGATCCAGGCGATCTCGGCGAGGAACCACGGGTCGATGGCGGTGGCCTCGTACAGGTCCTCGATGCTCGCACCGGCCTCCAACGCCAGCATGACGTCGTAGAAGCGGCCGTCCTTGGGGGTGCGCACCTTCTCCAGTAGGGTCGGCAGGTCCACCTGCGCGGGATCGGGCCGGTCGGGTTCGGTCCAGAACCCGGCAGCCTTGGTCTCCAGCGACCGCAGCACCTTGCCGAACGCCTCGGCGAAGCTGCGGCCCAGGCTCATCGCCTCGCCGACCGACTTCATCGTCGTGGTCAGCGTGTCGTCGGCACCGGGGAACTTCTCGAAGGCAAACCGCGGTGCCTTGACGACGACGTAGTCCAGAGTCGGCTCGAAGCAGGCCGGCGTCTCCTTGGTGATGTCGTTGACGATCTCGTCGAGGCTGTAGCCGATGGCGAGCTTCGCGGCGATCTTGGCAATCGGGAACCCGGTGGCCTTCGATGCCAGGGCCGAGGACCGCGACACCCGCGGGTTCATCTCGATGACGACCAGACGCCCGTCGCGCGGATCCTGGGCGAACTGGATGTTGCAGCCGCCGGTATCGACGCCGACCTCGCGCAGGATCGCGATCGACAGGTCGCGCATCCGCTGGTATTCGCGGTCGGTCAGCGTCATGGCCGGCGCGACGGTGACCGAGTCGCCGGTATGCACGCCCACCGGGTCCACATTCTCGATGGAGCAGACCACGACGACGTTGTCGCGGTGGTCGCGCATCAGCTCGAGTTCGTACTCCTTCCACCCGAGGATCGACTCCTCGATGAGCACATTGGCCGTCGGCGAGGCCGCCAGGCCCCCACCGGCGATCCGTTCCAGGTCGGCCTCGTCGTAGGCCATGCCGGAGCCGAGGCCGCCCATGGTGAACGACGGCCGCACCACGACCGGGTAGCCGAGTTCGGCGACGGTCTCGCGGACCTCGTCCATGGTGTGGCACACGCGTGAACGCGCACTCTCGCCGCCGACCGACGCGACGATGTCCTTGAACATCTGCCGGTCCTCACCGCGCTGGATGGCGTCGAAATCGGCGCCGATCAGCTCGATGTCGTATTTCTCCAGCGAGCCCCGGTCATGCAGCGCGACAGCGGTGTTGAGGGCGGTTTGGCCGCCCAGCGTCGCCAGCACCGCGTCGATCGGATGCCCGGCATCGCGCTCGGCCTCGATGACTTTCTCGACGAACTCGGCCGTGATCGGCTCGACATAGGTCGCGTCGGCGAACTCCGGGTCCGTCATGATGGTCGCCGGATTCGAGTTGATCAGCGAGACGCGCAGGCCCTCGGCTTTCAGGACGCGGCACGCCTGGGTGCCCGAGTAGTCGAACTCGCAGGCCTGACCGATGACGATCGGGCCGGACCCGATGACGAGGACGTGGTTGAGGTCTGTGCGGCGTGGCATCAGTGCTTCTCCATCGCGGTGGCGAACTTGTCGAAGAGGTAGGCGGCATCGTGTGGGCCGGCCGCGGCCTCCGGGTGGTATTGGACTGAGAACGCCCGGCCGCCGAGGAGCTCCACGCCTTCGACGACGCCGTCGTTGGCGCAGACGTGGCTGACGCGGGCGCGGCCGAAGTCCGAGTCGAACTCCTCGCCCGCCTCGCCTTCCAGGGCGAACCCGTGGTTCTGGCTCGTGATGGCCGCGCGACCGGTCGCGACGTCGATGACCGGGATGTTGATGCCGCGGTGCCCGAAGCGCATCTTGTAGGTCCCGCGACCCAGGGCCCGGCCCAGGATCTGGTTGCCGAAGCAGATGCCGAACAGCGGATAACCGGCCTCGAGCACCTCGCGCGCCAGCGCGACGGCGGCGTCGGCGGTGGCCGGGTCGCCCGGCCCGTTGGACAGGAACACCCCGTCGGGTGCGAGGTCGGTGATCGCGTCGAGGCCCGACGCCACCGGCAGCACGTGCACCTCGATCCCCCGCTGCGCCAACATCCGCGGCGTGTTCGTCTTGATACCGAGGTCCAGCGCGGCGACACGGAAGCGTACCGGGCCGACGGCGGGGACGACGTAGGCCGCCGCCGTACTGACTTCTTCCGACAGGTTCGCCCCGGCCATCGGCGGAGCCGCGGTGACGCGGGCCAGCAACTCGTCGTCGGCGGCGAGCGCCGCGCCGGAGAACACGCCCGCGCGCATCGAGCCGTGCTCGCGCAGGACTCGGGTGATCGCGCGTGTGTCGATGCCGGCGATGCCGACGACGCCCTGCCGCACGAGCTGCTCGTCGAGGCTGCCGGTGGCGCGCCAGTTCGAGACGCGCCGGGTGGGGTTGCGCACCGCGAACCCGGCGACCCAGATCCGGCCGGGGTCGGGCGCGTCACCGCCGTGCAGGCGGCTCTCGCCGTCCTCGTCGTTCCATCCGGTGTTCCCGATCTGCGGCGCGGTCGCCACCAGGATCTGGCGGTGGTAGCTGGGGTCGGTGAGTGATTCCTGGTAGCCGGTCATCGCGGTGCAGAACACCGCCTCGCCGAGGGTCTGTCCGACGGCGCCGAACTCGGTACCGGTGAACACCTGCCCGTTCTCCAGCACCAGCTTCGCCTGGCCGGGTGTGTGCGAGAAATTGCTCATCTGTCTGGTCACTCCGCTGCGTCGGGGTCTGTGGTCGTGGTCTCGGGCGCCGATTCGGCGGGCAGGCCCGGGTAGGCGACGAGCCAGTGCGGGTAGTCGCCCTTGTCATCGGCGCGCAGGGCGGTGGTCAGCTCCTGACCGCCGGGCAACGCCCAGCCGAAGGCAAGTAGGCCACCGGCATGCATCACCTTGCCCGCGGCCCGGTTGGTAGTGGCCACCGATAAGAGGTTCGCGTGTGGGATCCACACGGTGGACGCGCCGCGGCGCTCGATCGCGATGCCGTGCGTGTAGCCGGTGGCGTCGCACTGGGCTCGGTCGCCGATGTCGTCGACCTGGACCCGCTCGATCCAGTTGTCGCGGGGCGTGGTGCCCAGGTACAGCCCGCCGGTGGGCCCGACGATCACCTCGCCCGGATCGGCCGGCACCGGCGGGAACTCGCCGAACACGGCGGACTGTGCGCGTCCACGGCGCTGGCGGCCGGTGAAGAACAGCCACAGCAACCAACCGATGAACAAGAGGAACCCGACGACCAGGGCGATGAAAACGATGTTGAGGACGAGCGTGCCCAGGCTCACCAGCACACCTCGCCGTCGAGTTGGGTGATGCGTCCGCGAAGCACGGTCGCGACGACGGTCGCGGGCATCGTCATACCGGCGTACGGGGTGTTCTGCGACTTGCTGGCCAACTCGGTCGGGACAACGTCCCAGGACCGGTCGGGGTCGACCAGAGCCAGGTTGGCCGGCTCCCCGACGGCGATCGGGCGCCCCTGGTCGGTCAAGCCGACGATCTCGGCGGGGCGCTCGCTCATCACCCGGGCGACGCCGCGCCAGTCCAGCAGTCCCGGGTCCACCATCGTGTCCACGATGATGGGCAGGGCCGTCTCCAGACCGAGCATCCCGGGGCGCGCCACGGAGAACTCACAACACTTGTCCTGCATCGCATGCGGCGCATGGTCGGTGCCGACGCAGTCGATCACGCCCTCGGCCAGCGCGGCCCGCAGCGCCTGCACGTCGCTCTCCTCGCGCAGCGGCGGATTGACGCGGTTGATGCCGTCGTAGGTGTTGAGGCGCTCGTCGGTGAGCAACAGGTGGTGCGGGGTCACCTCGGCGGAGATCGCGATCCCCTGCCCTCTTGCCCACCGCAGGAGTTCGACCGTGCCCGCGGTCGAGGCGTGGCAGATGTGGACCCGCGCACCGGCGTCACGGGCCAGCAGCGCGTCACGCGCGACGATGGACTCCTCGGCCGCGCGCGGCCAGCCGGCCAGGCCCAGGCGCGCGGCAGTCGGGCCTTCGTGGGCGACGGCGCCGACGGTCAGCCGCGGCTCCTCGGCGTGCTGGGCGATCAACACCCCCAACCCGGTCGCATACTCGAGCGCGCGCCGCATGAGCAGCGGGTCGTCGACACACTTGCCGTCGTCGCTGAACATTTTCACCCGGCCCGCGCCGGCGGCCATCATGCCCATCTCGGCAAGCTGCTCGCCCGCGAGTCCGACGGTGACCGCGCCGACGGGGTGCACGTCGACCAGACCGACCTCCCGCCCGGTGCGATAGACGTTGTCGGTGATCGTCGCGTTGTCGGCGACAGGATCGGTGTTGGCCATCGCGAACACCGCGGTGTAGCCGCCGCGGGCCGCGGCCGCCGACCCGGTGGCGATGGTTTCGGTGTCCTCGCGGCCCGGCTCGCGCAGGTGGGTGTGCAGGTCGACGAAGCCCGGGAGCGCGATCGCGCCGCCCCCGTCGACCACCTCGGCGCTGTCGGGAGCGGTGATCGACTCGCCGATCTCGACGATCTCACCGTCGGCGATCAGGATGTCGACCCGATCGCCGCCGTAGGGCCGGACTCCGCGGAGCAGTAGCGGTACCCCCGTCATGATCAGGCCTCCACTTTCTCGTCAGGGCGCGCTGTCGCCGAATCGCTGCCGACCAGCAGCCGCAGCAGAACCGCCATCCGTACGTGCACGCCGTTGCGCACCTGCTCGAGCACCGTGGCCTGAGGCGCGTCGGCAACCGAGTAGCCGATCTCCATACCCCGCAGCATCGGCCCCGGGTGCAGGACCACCGCGTCGTCGCCGAGCAGCCGCAACCGGTCATCGTTGAGTCCGTAGCGGACCGAGTACTCGCGTGGGCTGGGGAAGAACCCGCCGTTCATCCGCTCGGCCTGCACGCGCAGCATCATCACCGCGTCTGCGGCGGGCAGCTGACCGTCGAGGTCGTGGGCGACAGTGACCGGCCACGTCTCGACGCCGACGGGAAGAAGCGTCGGTGGCGCTACCAGCACGACCTCGGCGCCCAGCGTCGAGAGCAGGTGTGCGTTGGACCGCGCGACGCGCGAGTGCACGACATCGCCGACTATGACGACGCGTCGACCCTCGATGCCGCCGAGCCGTTGGCGCAGGGTCAGCGCGTCCAGAAGAGCCTGGGTGGGGTGCTCGTGGGTACCGTCGCCGGCGTTGATCACCGCCGGACCGGAACCGTCGGGGCCGGCGGTCCACTCCGCGATCTGGTGCGCCGCTCCGGAACTCGGGTGGCGCACGATGAGCGCATCGGCACCCACGGCATACAGGGTCTTGGCGGTGTCGCGCAGCGACTCCCCCTTGCCCGCCGACGATCCGCTGGCACTGACGTTGATGACATCGGCGCTCATCCACTTTCCGGCGACCTCGAAGGACACCCGGGTGCGGGTCGAGTTCTCGTAGAAGACCGTCATCACGGTCCGCCCGCGCAGGGTCGGCAGTTTGCGGATCTCGCGGCCGAGCAGCGCCTGGGCGAACCCATCGGCGTCGTCGAGGATCCCCAGGGCGTCGTCGCGGCTCAAGTCCGCCGTGGACAACAGGTGTCGCATCAGGTGTCCCCCTCCGACGCGGTGCGCCCGGCCGTCGTGCGCCGCGGCCCGAGCACTACCTCATCGATTCCGTCGGTCTCGGTGAAGTGCACGGCGACGTCCTCGTCGCGGGCCGTCGGCAGGTTCTTGCCGACGTAGTCGGCGCGAATCGGCAGTTCGCGGTGGCCGCGGTCGACGAGGACCGCCAGTTGCACGGTGGCCGGTCGGCCGAGGTCGCGCAGCGCATCGAGCGCGGCGCGGACGGTGCGGCCGGAGTACAGGACGTCGTCGACGAGGATCACGTGCGCGTTGTCGATCCCGCCCGAGGGTACGACGGTGCGCTCGAGCGGGCGGTGCGGCTGTGCCCGCAGGTCGTCGCGGTAGAGCGTGATGTCGAGGAACCCGACGGGGATGTCGATGCCGGAGTATTCGGCGATACGAGCGGCGAAGCGCTGAGCGAGAATCGTGCCGCGGGTCGGAATGCCCAGGAGCACGACGCGGTGGTCCCCGTCGTCAAGGGCGGTCTTCTCGATGATCTGGTGTGCGATCCGGGAAATCGTCCGGTTCACATCAGCGGTGTCGAGCAAGACCCTGTGGGCAGCGCTGGTCAAAGCAGCCGACCTCCTTCTCCGCCTCACGGGACGGATCGTTAAAGGATGTCTTTCTGGCGACACACTACACCGCGACCAACGGTGACCGGGCACACACGCCTTCAGTCCTCGACGGCCTCCTGCGACTGTGCGGCCGCGGCCGAGCGCACCTGCGGGGCGAGCTCGGCGATCTTCGCCAGGACTCCGTTGACGAACGCCGGCGAGTTGTCGGTGGACAGCTCCTTGGCCAATTGGACCGCTTCGTCGACGATCACGACGGTGTCGACGTCGGTGGCGTTGAACAACTCCCAGGTGGCCAGGCGCAGGATCGCCCGGTCGACGGCGGGCAGGCGGTCGAGTTGCCACTTGTCCAGGTGCGAACTGATGACCGCGTCGATCTGCGCCTGGTCCTGTGCGAACCCGGCGACCGCGGTCGCGGTGTAGTCGTGAACGCTCCCGACGCTGTCGTCGACGATGTAGATCGTGCGCCGCTCCTCGATCAGGTCCAGCGGTGACACGCCCTTGGCCTCTGCCTCGAAGAGCAGGTCCACGGCGCGGTTGCGCGCCTTGTGCCGGGTACCGGAATGCTTCACGGGCGGATCAGCGCTTCGTGTCAGGAGTTGACACGGCCGAGGTAGCTGCCGTCGCGCGAGTCGACCTTCAGCTTGTCACCGGTGTTGATGAACAGCGGGACGGCGATCTCGGCGCCGCTCTCCATCGTGGCGGGCTTGGTACCGCCGGTCGAGCGGTCGCCCTGCAGACCCGGGTCGGTGTGGGTGACCACCATCTCCACCGTGACCGGGAGCTCGATGAACAGTGGCACGCCCTCGTTGAGGGACACCTGGACGGTCATGTTCTCCAGGAGGAACCGGGCACCGTCGCCGACGGTGGCCGGCGGGATCGCGAACTGCTCGTAGTCCTGGACGTCCATGAAGACGTAGTCGGTGCCGTCGTTGTACAGGTAGGTCATGTCGCGGCGGTCGACGGTCGCCGTCTCCACCTTGACGCCCGCGTTGAAGGTCTTGTCGACGATCTTGCCGGACAGGATGTTCTTGATCTTGGTCCGCACGAAGGCCGGCCCCTTGCCGGGCTTGACGTGCTGGAACTCCAGGATCTGCCACAGCTGGTCATCCATCCGCAGCACGAGGCCGTTCTTGAAATCCGCAGTCGTCGCCATGGGCGTGCCTTCTCTCTCGCTTGCTTGCTGGTAATTCGGTGGTCGTCGCGGGGCGGCTGGTCAGCCCAGGACGGTGAAAGCCCGGTCGGTGGCTGTGAGGATCCGGCAGGGCCCCTCCGACACGACGACGGTGTCCTCGATTCGGACCCCGCCGCGTCCGGGCAGGTAGACCCCGGGTTCCACCGTCACCACTGCACCGCCTGGAAGTGTACCCGTCGCGGTCGAACCCACCGACGGGGCTTCGTGGATCTGCAGCCCGACGCCGTGGCCAAGGCCGTGCACAAAGTCCGCCCCGTGGCCGCCGGCGTCGATGACCGCCCGCGCGGCGGCATCCACGGCGGCCAGTTCCGCACCCGCCCGCGCCGCCTCTCGCCCCGCGGCGGCGGCGGCGCTGACGAGGTCGTAGACGTCGCGCTGCCAGCCGCTGGCGGTACCCAGCACGAAGGTGCGGGTCATGTCGGAGTGGTAGCCGTCGACGACGGCGCCGAAGTCGATCTTCACGAAGTCGCCGTGGTACAGCACTGCATCGGTGGGACGGTGGTGCGGCACGGCCGAGTTGGGTCCCGCAGCGACGATCGTCTCGAAGGCGACCGCGGCAGCGCCATGGGCGAACATCGCCCACTCCAATGCGCGCGCAACCTGGCGCTCGGTCCGCCCGGGGGCCAGCTCCCCCGCGGCGATGATGGCGGCCAATCCGGCGTCGGCCGCCGCACACGCCGCGGCGATGGCGGCGACCTCGTCGTCGTCCTTCACCTCGCGCAAGTCTTCGACAAGGCCGCGTGACGCGACCAGCTCCAGGGTGTCGAAGCCCTCGCGCAGCGCGGTGTACTGGGCGAGTGATACCGCGTCGGCCTCGATTGCGATGCGGCGCGCGCCACCGCGGTGTGCCTCGGTAAGCAGCGTGGCTGCCACGTCGCGCCCGCTGATGAGCCGCAAATCACCGGCCTGCTCCCCGACTTGGACGGTGTAGCGGCCGTCAGTGCTGATCAGGTCGGCGCTACCCACATCGACCCACACCAGCACGGCGCCGTTGGAGCCGGTGAACCCCGACAGGTAGCCGACGTTGACGAGGTCGGTGACGAGAATCGCGTCGACGTCGGGATGGGCCGCGAGCAGCGCGGCTCGCAACCTCTCTCGACGTGCTGGGGCGCCGGTGGTGCGGTGGCTGGCGGGCATTCCGCCACGCTACCCCGACCCTGTGATTGGCTTCACTGACCAGGCCCGCTACTGTATGCGCATGAGTTCGTGGACTTTGCGCGGTGTTTTCATGGGTGCACTGGTGACGGTGGCATGGATCCTCGTCGGGGTGCTGATGCGGGTGGCTGCGACCATCGGCACGACTTGGTCGACGATCGCCTTGGCGCTGATCGTGCTGGCCGCCATCGTCTGGGGTGGCTACGACGGCATTCGCGATGCGCGTGCCAACCCCGATCCCGACGATTACGCCGACCTCACCATGGTGTGGCTGAAGGCCGGTTTCCTCTCCGCGGTGATCGCCGTCATCATCGGATGGATCGCGGGGATGACCCTCGTTCCCGAGATGCGCCCGCCCGGGCTGTTCGTCGCCCTCACCGCGGGTATCTCGTTCTTGACCCTGCTCGTGTACGTGCCCGCCTTCATCGGTGTGAGCATCGGTCGTTGGCTGGTGCGCCGCGACGAGCGCAAGGCCCGTGACAACGAGGTCGAGATCGTCGAGGTCGTCGCCTCCTAACCGCGGGCGGCGCAACCGCTACAACACCTGACAGAAGCTACCGTTGCGACGGTAGCTTCTGTTGTTTTCGGTAGCTGTTGTGCCCGTCAGTCGCGCGCGACGGCCGAGTAGGCAGCCGCGATCAGCGTGGGGTCGGGACCCTCGAGGCGTCCCGGTTTGGCCAGGCCGTCAAGGACGACGAAGCGCAGGACGCCCGATCGGTTCTTCTTGTCGCCGGCCATGCCTGTCATGAGGTCGCCGAGGGCGTCCGCGTCGTAGGTCGTCGGCAGACCGATCAGCTCCAGGATGGAGCGGTGCCGGTCAGCGGTCTCGTCGTCGAGGCGGCCCGCCAACCGCGCCAATTCCGCGGCGAACACCAATCCGACCGACACGGCGGCACCGTGGCGCCAGCGGTAGCGCTCGCGCCGCTCGATGGCGTGTCCCAGGGTGTGCCCATAGTTGAGGATCTCCCGCAGCGATGACTCTTTGAGGTCGGCGGACACGACGTCGGCCTTCACCTGCACGGAGCGTCGGATGAGCTCCGGCAGCAGCTCGCCGCTCGTGTCGACCGCGGCCACCGGGTCTGCCTCGATGAGGTCCAGGATCACCGGGTCGGCGATGAATCCCGTCTTGATGACCTCGGCCATTCCGGCGATGACCTCGTTGGGCGGGACCGTCTCGAGGGTGGCGATGTCGATGAGGACGGCGTCGGGCTCATGGAAGGAGCCGACGAGGTTCTTGCCCGCATCGGTGTTGATTCCCGTCTTGCCGCCGACGGCGGCGTCGACCATCGCCAGCAGGGTCGTCGGGATGTGGATTACTCCGATACCGCGCATCCAGGTGGCGGCGACGAAGCCGGCCAGGTCGGTCGCCGCGCCGCCGCCAAGACTGATGATCTTGTCGTTGCGCTTGAGCCCGATCCGCCCGCACACGTCCCAGCAGAATGCGGCGACCTGCAGGTCCTTGCCGGCCTCGGCGTCGGGAATCTCGACACGGTGGGCGTCGAAGCCACGCTCGGCGAGGTAGGCCCGCACCTGCTCGGCGGTGGCCTGCAGCGGCGGTTGGTACAGGATGGCGACCGAGTCGGCGCCCTGCGCGGCCCGGACCACCTCATCGAGCAGCCCTCGGCCGATAATGACCTCGTACGGCGACGCAGCGTTGACGCCGATGCGGACGGGCTCGGTCATGATTGGGTGTCCTTTCGAGCAGGGTCGAGAATGGCGAGGACGTCGGCGACGACGGCGTCGACCGGTTGATCGGCATCGACGGCGGCCGTGGCGACCGAGTCGTACAGTGCGGTGCGCCGCGCCAACAGACGGTCATAGGTACCGCGCGGATCGTCGCCGGCGAGAAGAGGCCGGTCGCTGTTCGCGACGCGAGCGAAACCGGCTTGCGGCGTCACCCGCAGGTGGATCAGCGGGAGCCCGACCAGCGCCTCACGGATTCCCGCGACCGTCACCGATCCACCGCCCAGCGCGACGACCCCGTCGAATTCCGCCACTATCCGCAGGACCGTTGCCCGCTCGAGCTCGCGGAACGCGGGCTCGCCATCCGTGGCGAAGATCTCGGCGACAGTGCGTCCGGCTGTCCGCTCGATCTCGGCGTCGGTGTCGATGAACGGCGTACCGAGCCGCTTCGCAGCGGCCCGGCCGATCGTTGACTTCCCCGCCCCCATGAACCCGGTCAGGATGAGACGCGGGCCCCGATCACCGGTCGCCGCGTCGGTCATGGGCGCGGCGGACGGGCCGCGATCTCTTCGAGGTAGGCCGTGAGGTTCCGCGACGTCTCGGCAATCGAGTCACCGCCGAACTTCTCCAACACCGCCTGTGCGACGACGAGCGCGACCATCGCCTCGGCGACGACGCCCGCCGCTGGCACGGCGCACACGTCGGAGCGCTGGTGGATGGCGCTGGCCGTCTCGCCGGTCGCCATGTCGACCGTCGCCAGGGCGCGCGGCACCGTGGAGATCGGCTTCATCGCGGCCCGCACGCGCAGTGCCTGTCCGTTCGTCATGCCGCCCTCAAGACCGCCGGCGCGGTTGGTGGAGCGCTCGACGCCGTCGGGCCCGGGCACCATCTCATCGTGGGCGGCGCTGCCACGACGGCGCGCCGTCTCGAAGCCGTCTCCGACCTCGACACCCTTGATCGCCTGGATGCCCATGAGCGCACCCGCGAGACGCGCATCCAGGCGCGTCTCCCCGCTGATGTGGGAGCCCAGGCCGATGGGCACACCCGTGGCGACCACCTCGACGACGCCGCCGAGGGTGTCGCCGTCCTTCTTGGCCGCTTCGATCTCGGCGATCATCGACGCCTCGGCCGCCTGGCCGAACGCCCGCACGGGACTCTCGTCGATCGCGGGCAGGTCGTTTATGCCCGGCGTCGGGCCGTCGTAGGGCTCGCTGGCACCGATCGAGATGACGTGGGACACGATCTCGATGTTGGCGACCTGGCGCAGGAAGAGGCGGGCGACCGTCCCAGCGGCGACACGTGCGGCGGTCTCGCGCGCACTGGCCCGTTCCAGGATCGGGCGGGCATCGTCGAACCCGTACTTCAGCATGCCGGCGTAGTCCGCGTGACCGGGCCGCGGTCGGGTCAGGGCCGCATTACGCGCGCTGGCCTCCAGTTCGGCGGCATCCACGGGATCCGGGGCCATCACCTGTTCCCACTTGGGCCACTCGCTGTTGCCGATCTCAATCGCGATCGGGCTGCCAAGGGTGACGCCGTGGCGCAGTCCGGCCAACACTGTCACCTCGTCGGCCTCGAACTTCATCCGCGCGCCCCGGCCGTAGCCCAGGCGTCGGCGGGCGAGTTGCTCGGCGATGTCGGCCGACGTCACCTCGACCCCGGCGACCATTCCTTCCACGAGCGCCACCAAGGCGCGCCCGTGCGATTCTCCAGAGGTGATCCAGCGCAACACGGTTCCCAATTGTTCCATGTGCGGCACACCCGGCCGCTAGGGCCCCACGACCATCACCGCACCGACACCGGCTAGCGACGGTCCATGCGGCCGACGGCACCGCCGGTCGCCGACGAACCCGACCAGCGAGACCGTTTGGGCGACTCCGACCGCGGCGAGCGCCGTCATCGGATCGCCCAGCATCCCGCCCACGACGAAGGCGAGCTTCACGTCGCCGCCCCCGGTATGGCCGAGTCCGTGGGCGAAGAGATACGGCAGAGCCGCGACCAGTGCCGACACCAGCACCATCGGCGCGGGGACGGAGCCAGCGACGACGGCCACGATTCCCGGCCACAACACCACGGTCCGCAGAAGACCGGTGCGGTGGTCGGACTCCCCCACCGCCATCAACCACGACGCGACCACGACTTCCATACCTAAGGATGGATCGCCTCATGCCCGCACAGCGGCCCTGAGGCCCTTCGGCCCACCGCTGCTGTGGATAGTTCCGATCTGTGGAAAACCCGATAGCGTGCACGATATGCCCGATCACGCCGATGCCATAGTGGCCCGCCTGCCGCAGGATGTGCGGCGGGACTGGGAAAACCTCACCCACCCGGCTGCGGCCCCGCCCCGGTTCGATCCCGGCCAGATCGTAACCCTGCCCGTGCCGGTGCAACGATGGTTGCTCCGGGCCATCGCCCCTGAGACGCCCCTCGCCACCACGGTCACCATGCGTCAGCACGGCCGGATCGATATCCGCGGGTGGCGCAAGTACCGGGCCGCCGAAGTCATCGGTGCCGAGGGATACATCTGGGCGTGCGCCACCCGCATCGCGGGATTGCCCGTGCGCGGCTACGACCGCCTCGTGGGTGACCGCGCCGACATGGTCTACCGCCTGGTGGACCGCGTCCGCGTCGTCGACGAGTCGGGTCCGGACCTCGTGCGCAGCGCGGCCGGTCGGCTGATCGGCGAACTGTGCTGGGTGCCCGCCGCCGCACTCGATTCGAAGCTCACGTGGACCGCCGCCGACGACGACTCGGCACGGGTGCGCACATCCTGGTCCGGAACCACCCTGGATGCGGTGTTCACCTTCGATCCGTCGGGTGACATCGCCTCGGTGGCGATGAGGCGATGGGCGAGTATCGACGACGAGCCGTACGCATGGCACGACTTCGGCGCGCAGGTCCACCAGACGAGCACCTTCGGCGGCTTCACCATCCCCAGCCGCGTCACCGTGGGCTACGGATATGACGGTCCCGATTGGCCCGGCTGCGCCTTCCTCGAACTCACCGTCGACGAGGCGCGGTTCGTGTAGTACTGCCGACCGCACCATCGGGATCGACTCAAGCCAGGACCGCGGCCATCGCTTCCCGCGGTGCGGGCAGGCCGGTGAACAGTTCCACCTGGCGATAGGCCTGGTTGAGCAGCATCACCAGACCCCCGACGGCGGTACCGCCGGTCTCGGCGACGCGGTCGGCCAGTGGTGTGGGCCACGGGTTGTAGATGGCGTCGACCAGCCGGACCGGTCCATCGATAGCGGCGGTCAGGAGGGCCCCGGCCGGTGCGGGCACGGTGGACACGACCGCGGTCGAGGTGGAAAGTGCCGCAGCCACTGCATCGTCCTCGTCGAACCGCAGGACGCGCGCCGCCAATGACAACGCCTCGGCAAGTTCGAGGGCGGCCACCGCACGCGCCGGTTCACGGACGACGACGGCGACCTCGTCGGCCCCGGCCGCGGCCAGCGCCGCCAGGGCCGGACGCGCGGTGCCCCCCGCACCGAGGACCACCGCCGAGCCGCCACCGGTGAAATCGGCGCCGACTGCGCCGAGGGCGCCGGTCACCCCGTCGATGTCGGTGCAGTCGGCCAACCAGCCGTCGGCCCGCCGGACCAGCGTGTTGGCCGAGCCGACGAGCGTGGCCCGCTCGGTCACCGCGGCCGCATAGGCGAGTGCCTCACTCTTGCCGGGCATCGTCACCGAGAGCCCGAGGTAGGCGTCGTCGAGGTTGTCGACGATGGTGGCCAACTCCCCCGCCGGGCACTCGATGCGCTCATAGGTCCAGCCGTCCAAGCCCAGCGCCCGATAGGCGGCCCGGTGCAGGTCCGGTGAGCGCGAGTGCTCGATGGGGAACCCGAGGACGGCCGCCTTGCGGGCGGTGTCGCCGACCGGGTCAGCAGCCGGTCTTGAGGAATTGGTTGTCACAGGCTTTCCGGCGGTTGCGCAGGTGTTCCTCGAACGTCTCGGAGAATTCCGTCGTGCCGTTCTTGTCGATGGTGACGAAGTACAGCCACTTCCCCTTCGGCGGATCCAGCATTGCTTTCAAAGCCTTCTCGCCGACCGTCGCGATGGGCGTCGGCGGCAGTCCTGTCACCCGATACGTGTTCCATCGGGTGTCGGCCTTGTAGTTGTCGCCGTGGACGTCGATGTTCGTCTCGGCTGCGGTGTAGTTCGCCGTGGAGTCCATCTCCAGGCGCTGCTTCTTGTCCAGCCGGTTGAGGATGACCCGGGCGACCTTGGGCAGATCGTCGGTATCGCGCACCTCTCGCTCGGCGACCGACGCGGCGACCAGCAACTCATAAGGACCCAGCCCGCTCTTGTTCGCGGTCAGCAGCCCCCATGCTTCGAAGCGCTGGGCGCTGTCGGTGATCAGCTTGTGCAGGATCGCCACGGCCGAGGCCTGCGGGTCGATTGCCTCCCAGGTTCCCGGTGCGATCAGGCCCTCGATCCGGCGCGGATCACCGGGCAGTTTGGCGACGGCGGCCGAGGCCCATGTGGGCACACCCAGCTCCGCGGCCGAGGCCGACTTCGCGGCCGTTTCGAGCTCCTCGACGGTGATCCCGATCGTCTCGCCGTTCACCGTCGTGGCGGTGGCGTCGGCGATGAGGCTGAACACACCGGGCACGGTCTTGCCGTCGACGCCCTTCTTGTCCTCCAGCTGGACGCCCTCGGGTACGACGAGCCGCCCGACCCGATGGGTGGAATCGGACATCATCGCCACCGCGGCGGTACCGGAAATCCCTTTGCGCAGCTTGTAGACACCGCCGGAGAGCGGCTTCTCGTCAGCGGCGGTGGTGAATGCGTCGACCGAGCGCACCACGCCCGCTTCCTGGAGGATCCGGCCGAAGTCGGTCAACGTCGAATTGTTGGGAATCGTGACGAGTACGTCGGCCGTACCCGTATCGCTGGAATAGTCCGGCCCGCCGGCGCCACTCAAGCGGTTGACGACGAGGTAACCCCCGGCCAGCACGACCACCGCGGCCAAGGCCGCGGCCCCGATCAGCAGCCATCGCGACCGTTGCCGCTTGGGCATCTGATCAGGATCGACCGCGAGTTGCGCCTGCTTGACAGAGGAGCGAACGGCGTCGGCCTCATCGAGGTCGGCGTGCCATGCGGGTACCCGGGCGGCTGGTGCGGTTCGGGGCGTACCGGCCCCGGTCGTCACCGGCTCACCGTCGCCGTCCTCAACCGGGGGCGGGGTGGCCCGGTCCGGGTCGCCGGGTTGGGTGGCGTGGCGGACGATGTTGGGCGCAGCGTCACTGCCGGTATCGGACGCCGAAGCGGAGCGGCGCACTGCGGGTGCCGGTTGATCCTCGTCCACCGGACGGATCTCTCCCGTCATCCATGCCGGCGCTCCGGACAGCCCCTTGGACTCCCCCCGCCTGGTGCGGTGCCGCGTGGTGGGCACGTGCCCGGCCTCGTCTTCACCGCCGTTGGCTCCAACCTCATCGTTGGTCACGCGCGCAGTTCCTTCCTCCGGTCCGACTCGCCCGGTCGGGCGGTGCGGTTTGCGGACCCGCGGAACGCCGATTGACTCGACGCCGGGCGCTGGCCACGATCTATCGAACGCTGTCCAACCACCCCTGAAGAATAGTCACGGCAGCTGCTTGATCAATCAACCTCCGTGCCTTCCGCGAGTCTTTGCCCGCGTCGCGTAGCGCCCGTGCGGCGCTGACGGTCGACATCCGCTCGTCGACGAATTCGACGGGAACAGGCGCCACCGCGCACTGAAACCCCTCGATGAATCGTCGCACCGACTGCGCGGCGAGGGCCTCGCGACCAGCAAGATCACGCGGCAACCCGACGATCACACCAACCGCTTCGTATTCGGCGACGAGCTCGGCGAGCCTGCGCACAGCGGCCGCGTCCTGCGCCTGCGTCGACTTGCCGGCGGTCCCGCGGGGCACCGTTTCGACCGGGGTGGCCAGGATCCCGTCCGGGTCGCACACGGCCACCCCGATGCGGACGGTCCCGACGTCGATACCGATCCGGCGGCCGCGCGGATGCAGCACTAGTCCGTCCCGAGGAGGTCGGCGATCCGTGCCATCGCGGCGTCGATGCCCGCCGGATCCGACCCGGCGCCCTGGGCGAGATCGGGCTTGCCGCCGCCGCGGCCGCCCACCAGGCCCGCCGCTTCCTTGACGATCGAGCCCGCCCCGAAACCGGCGTCCCGCGCACCGGCGGTCGTCGCGACGACGAACGGCACCTTGGCCGGCTCGTCGTCGCCACCGGGCGTCACCGAGAACAGCACCACGACGCCCTTCT
>CAZVVS010000043.1:0-19415 GCA_964630585.1 uncultured Gordonia sp. | reverse complement strand
CCAGGCGCGCATCGCGGTGATGACCGCAGCCTCCACCCTGGTTTCGGCTCGGGCGAGTTGGTGTTCGGCGGCCGCACGCGCCAACCGGTCATTCGGCGGCAACATGATGACCGGCCCGGGCCAGATGCGCCGCCAGGCGGCCCCGCGAATGGGCGGCCTGGTCGCGCAGCAACACCGTCACGTAGTCGTCACACACCGCGGTCAACATCAACGCCGCCGGGGTGCCGACCGTCGGGGCCAGCACCACCATCAGCGCCGACCACCGGTCCATCGAGGTCAGGCGCGCCAACTCCTCCGGTAGCGGGCCCGGCCGTAGCGCCCGATACAGGCGATCAGCGGGTACGCCTTGGTAGCGGCCGCGTTGCTCGCGGGGCCGGTACCGGTTGCGGATCGTTTTCCCCGACACCACCAGCGCACGCAGCACGGCAACCTCGCACGCCAACAACACCGCGTCAGCCGGGCCGGTGGTCATGGCGTGGGGGGCTCCGACTCGCCCGCCACGGGTGGGCTGTTGTCGGGTTCGGGTGCCACCCCCTGGCCCGGCTCCCCCGGATCAAGGGGCTGGGAGTTGATCGGCGGTGCCGGGGCTTGGCCGGGTGGTTGATCGGTGATGCCGGCGACCTCGATACCCAGGATGGGCAGAATCTGCGGGGCATAGGCGGGCACCGCGCGCAACAGGTCGAGCAGGATCGTCGCGGTGTGTTCGGCGTCGTCGGGGGCATCGGCGTCGGCGAACCCGTTTTCGCGGCGCAACACCTCCCGCGAGATGGCGTGCTTGTCGTACAGGGCCTGGGCGTCTTTGGAGCGGTCCGGGCGCACCTGTAGGACGGTTTCGTCGTACCAAACCTGATACAGGTCCGCATCGGTCACACCCGCCGACTTCAACAGCGGCTGCACCAAACCGACGGTCAGGGCGTGGCAGATCGTCGACACCACCGGCACCACCCCGAACCGCACCTCACTCTCGTCGACCGCCCACGCCGACCAGTGGTTGGAGACGGCCTGCCCCAGCAGCACCGACGGATCAGAATCCATACCCAACCCGATGCGGCGGATCGCTTCCTCCCGCAGCGCTTGGGCTTGCCCGTCCAGCGGTGAGGTGAACGTGATGTGCTGCACCTTGTCGACCAGCTCCGGGGGCACCATCGCCATGAACGGCACCACACTCCCGGCTGAGGCGCGGTCTTGGATCGGGACCACCATGTAGTCGGCCAACTCGTCGCCGAACGTGTAATCCTCGGGCAGATCGGGCGACCGGCTAAACGCCGACTCGATCCCTTGGGGCAGGAGTAGCAGACCGGCGCCGGCCAGCCGGGAGTCGATCTGTGCGCCGACATACTGGGTCAACCCGCGCAACTCCCGGGCGGCGGGGATCACCGCACGCACCGGGGCGTCGGCGCGGCCCAGGTATTCCGGGTGCGGGTTCCACGCGCGGATCACGATTTCGTTGTCGCCGAGGTCGCGCGGCTTCTGCACCCCGTCGGACAGTTTCCATTTGCCCTGGTTGCCGCCGATCAACTCGGTACCCGAACGGGCCTGCCACCCCAACGTGCCGTCGCCGTGTTCGGCGACGATCAACCACGATTCGCCGGAATAAATGACGTGCTGGGCCGAGCGCTTCAAATTCTGTTCGACCTCGGCGGCGTTGCCGAACAACGACCGGTTCAAGTCGACGACGACCGCGGGCGCCCCCTCTTCCAACGGCACCGGCTCGGACAGGGCATCAGCCTTCTTGCCGATGAACACCCGCACCTGCGAGCAGGCGCGTGCTTGGCGGTCGCCGATGAACCGCAACTCGCCGGTTTCGTCGCGCAGCACCCACGCCTCGGCCATCCACTCTTCGCGTGGGGGGCGTTTGAGGCTGCGGTCGATGTCTTTGGACTTGAGGGGGTTGTACACCTGGGCGGCGGCGGTGATGGCGTCGCGGCCCGACGTCGACCCTTCCGGTAGGTCGCGGCGCATGACGATCGCCCCGTCGGGTGCGCGTAGCCGTGCGGCCAGCGGTGGGCGGCCGGTGGCGGCGGCATGAATGCGGTGGGCGTTGCTGTCGGCCATGCGCTACACCTCGCCATCGTCGGTTGTGTACTGGGCCAGCAGACCCGTCGCATACGAGGCGGTACCGGCCAGCGCGACGCACAGCCACCACCGGGTGTCGGCCCACCAGTAGGCGCCCGCAGCGACCGCAGCCGACACCCACAGCCCAAGACACCAGGGGCAGGTGATCAGGTAGGCGAACCAGTTGTCGGGGCCCAGGCGCACGACGACGCGCCGCCGGATCGGGTAGCTGATCTGGTCGGTGGTGAGGAGTCGGGTCAGTCGGGCGGCGAACCCGATGGTGAGGACGACGACGAGGACGGACAACACGAACCTCCATGCGGTGGGATGTTGGTGTTACCGTACCCCGCGCCGGGTGGTGGTGGTTTGCCGTCGAGGCGGCAGTGCATGCAGATGCGGGGCCGCCCCCAGATCAACATGCGGGCACCGCAGCGTTCACAGTGCGGATACTGGCCGACACCCATCCGGGTTACTCGTCGAGGCCGGACAGTTCACGGTCGACCACCATGAGCGCGGCGCCGAGTTCGATGTAGCGGGCCGCGAGGTCGTCGCGGTGACGTTGCAACCACGCGCGGCGCGCCGCCGGATCGACGCGGCCCTTACCGGGGCGCTGGGCGATCCACGCGTCGATCGTGTCGCGCCGCCAACCGGGCCGCCCACCCAGCACGACGTCAGGGACGGGCAGGTCTCCGGGTTTCGGGGTGCCGGCGCGCCGGTTGCCGGTGGCGCGGGTGTGGTAGACGCGCGCACTGTTGGGGGCGACGCCCAGCAGGGCGGCGATCCCGTCGAGGTCGATGAGCGTTGTGTCTGCTGCCGCTACGTTCTGGGCGAGGAGGGTGCGGACGGTGCTGCGACTGCTCACCCGGACACCTCGATGGTGCGGGCTTCCAACACCCGGTCGAGTGGGAGCCGTTCGGTCCACGAGTAGCCGGTTTTCACGGTCACGCTCTTGGCGTTGACGCGGACGACTTCGTGCCAGCCGAATTGGTCACGAACATGGGTCGCGCCCTTGACGTCGGCGGCGGTGAGTTTGGGGCGGTCACGCTCGGCCTGACGCGCCTCGGCGACGGCGGCGCGCAGCCGTTCCTGCTTGGCTGCTTCGTCGGCGGCGATCGCTGCTTTCGCGGCGTCGATGGTGCGGTTCAGGTCGGCGGCACCGTGGCGGTACCAGGAGCGGCGCTGTGACCGCGACAGCGTCACGCCGCGACCTCGCTGATCGGGAGGCTGCGCGTACCCCAGTGGCCGCACGGCGGGAGAGCGACGCCGACATACTCGTCGGGTTCGGCGCGGGTGCCATCAGGACGGTCGAGGAAGCAACAATGCCCGTCGTGCGGGTAGCCACCGGGCTCCCAGCAGCGACACGGCGACGCGTTCACTGGTGGGCCTCGGCGAGGAGGCGGACGGCGACGGCGGCCGGGTCGTAGTCGGCGACCGCGTCGTCGATGCTCGCACCGTTGGCGGCGAGGGTCGCGACCGCGATGGCGCAGCGGCCCTGGAACTCGGCGATCAAGTCGAAGTCGTCGCCGTCGAGGATCGTGTTGACCGGCGCGGTGTTGCCGTAGGCGCCATCACGCGGAGCGGTGTGCAGGTAGTGCGGCGACCTGGTGGGCGCGGGGGCGGGTGATGACCGCGCCGTCGGCGTTGACCGTGAGGGTGGCGAGGATCTCGGCGGTGCGGTTGCGGCGCCACGCCCCCTTGTCGCCGTCGACCTCGATGGCGGCCAGCTCGGCGAGGGCGCGCTGCTCTGCTTCGCCGAGGCACACGAAGGCCGCGTAGCTGCGGCTGTAGATTTCCTGGGCGCTGTCGTCGGCGGGGGCACCCCAGAGGGCATCGGCGTCGGTCTTGATGCGGTCCAGCTCGGCGCGGATGCGATCGTTGGCGTCGCGGCGGGCGGTGGCCTTGTCGGTGGTGGTGTTCATGGTGGTCTCCTATCGGTGCGGGTCGGGGTGAACCCTTTTGGTATGACTAAACCGTACGTCATGGTGTGGGAGGCTGTCAACACCGTCCCCCACGGTTCTATCCGATGCGGCGCGCGTTGATGCCCGTCACCCGCGCCTCATCCCGACGCCGCCCCACCGGATTCGACACAGTCGCCCCGCGCGGCAACGCCGGCAGCAGGTGCGTCGCCACATGCACCCCCGCATCAAGGGCGCCCGGCGACCACGAACTACCGGGTTCCCACATCTGCCATTCCGTCGTGAGTTGCTTCAGGTCGGCGCCGCGGGCGAACCACGCGCGGCCCGTCTTCACCGCTTGGGCGATCGGCTCGGCGCGCAACACTTTCGACTTCGACGCGACGACACCGGTCACCAGCGGACACAACCCATCGACTGCGCCTTCGCGGATCAGCTCCGCCCACGCCTGGGTGATCAGCGGCTCGGCCTGATCACCGCCGAAGTTCTTCTCGTAGATGATGCGGTCGGCGCCGTGCTTGTGCGCCAGCAGGCACGCCGTGCGCGGCCACACGAACGCCGACGCCCGTTCGGTGCGGTCTTCCAGCCACCACACGCGCCCCGCCCCGTCGAGCCCGGCAGCGACGACACCAGCGGTATCGCGGCCACCGCCGGACGGGTCGATACCGACCGCGACGCGCTTGAACTCCGTTGGCGGTGCGTCGGTGGCGGCCCGCACATCCTCGGCAGTGAGCAGCGCGCCCTCTGCGTCGAACGGCATGCCCTGATACAGGGAGTTCCAGTCGCGGTTGGTTGCTCGGGCCCGCTGATCAGCCCAGTGCCCCAGCAGCGCGGCCCCATAGCTGTCGGCACCAGCCCAGGACGCCGGATCGTCGGGCAGGATCGACGGATGCGTCAACGGCGCCCCGGGCTCCCGGCCGAGCGGGTCGGCGTAGATGTGTTTCTCCGCGTCGGGGGCCAGGGCGATCGCCGGCATGTGCAGCACAGTCCACGCGCCGCCCTCCTCTACGCGGCCGTCCTGGTCGAGGAGGCGCCCGGCGAGGTCATCGGCATGCCAGCGGGTGTTGACCAGTAGTTCACTCGTGCCGGGGGCGCGGCGGGCGGAGAACACCGAGCTGTACCAGTCCCACACCGCCGCACGCATCACCGGCGACTCGGCTTCGGCGCGCCCGGCGAACGGGTCGTCGATCACCCCCAGGTGCATGGGGATACCGGAGATGCCTTTGCGGACGCCCGCCGATCGCAGGGCACCGCCGGTGCGGACCCGCCACGCCGCCTTCGTCGACTCGGTTTGTGACAGGTTGAGGCCGTACCGGTCGCCGTACATGCGGACCAGTTCGCGGACCGCGGCGCCGTGGGTGACCGCCAGCGACGTCGCATAGGAGGCGAGGATGATCTGGTGGGCCGGGTGCATGGTGAGCCACCAGAACACGAACCACCGCGTCATCAGGGATTTCCCGATTTGCGGGGGCGTGAAGATCATGACCCGCGATCCGGGTTGGCCGAGGATGCCGGTCAGTGTGGTGTTCATCGCTTCGACGTGGGGGCTGGGGTTGAACCGCGGGTCGTGGCGGAGGGCGAGTTGCATGGGGCCGTCGGAGTCGCCGATGGGGATGCCTGCGGTGGCGGCGGCTTCGGCGACTGTGCGGAGCAGGGCCAGGCGTTGGGCCCGGCTCATGTCGGCGATGCCGATGCGGGGCCGGTCAGTCGGTGTCGTCGTCATCAGTATCAGTCTCGGCGGGTAGGGCGGCGACTTCGGTGGCGATGCTGTCGAGGATCGGCGGCAGGGGTTGGCCGCTGGCGTTGGCGGCCGCACCGATCTGGCCGATGAGGCGGCGCAGTTCGTCGTCGAGGTCGTCGCCGGCGCGGACGGTGATGTCGACGCGTTGGGGTTCGTCGAAGCCGAATAGTTTCGCTTCGCGGTCGAGGACACGGACGATGAAGCGGGCGGCGCGGTCGGCGTCTTCGTTGGAGACGGCGACGGGGTTGCCGTCGTCGTCGCGCAGCGTTTTGGTGGCGGTGGGCCAGTGTGCGGCGAGGAGGGTTTCGAGGCGTTCGAGGTAGAGGTTGAGGGCGTGGTCGGCGAGGTGGGCGCGTCGTGATTGGGCGTCGCTGAGTTGGCGGGCGATGACTTCTTTGATGTTGCTGACGCTCACTTCGTAGATGTCGGCGATCTGTTGGTAGGTGGCGCCGCCGACGTAGAGCTGTATCCATTCGCCGTGTTTCTGGGCGCGCGACAGTTGGACGCGGGTGGATTTGTTGACGTCTCCCATCTGTCGATTATGACGCTTGCCTGTGGGGTACGGCCAGACAGTGCACCGCTGCTCACCGCTTCCCGTAGACGGATTGGCGGTGGCCGGCGCGGAAGACCACGACCGTGAGGGCACCGTCGTTGACGGTGTACAGGACGCGGTAGTCGCCCACTCGGATGCGGTATTCGCCGCTACCCACGAGCTTCTTGCCGCCAGCCGGGCGGGGGTCGGCAGCGAGCGTGGCGATCGCGTCACGGATTTTCTGGGCTTGCTGCGCGTTGCCCTTGGCGATCTTCGCGAGCTGCTTGGTAGCGGCGGCGGTAAGGATGATGGCGTACTCGCTCATGGGTTCCACCCTACCACAGGTCTGTACAACTTGTGCATATTGGCGCGTTGACACAAACTGGCCAATGTGGGTACATTGGCATCAACCCCACGAGATAGGAGACCCCCATGAGCAACGACACCCACGGCCACCAGACCCTCGCCGTCGCCGAGTTCCGCGCCAACATCGGCGACACCATCGCCCGCACCGCATACACCGGCGAACGCGTCATCATCACCCGACACGGCAAGCCCGCCGCCGCCCTCATCTCCGCCGACGACCTCGAACTACTCGAAGAACTAGAGGACGCCGCCGACCACCTTGCGATCCGTGAGGCGATGGCCGAAGACGACGGCACCCGCTACACGCTCGCCGAGGTCGACGCCATGCTCGGATTCGACAGCAGCGGCGGCAACTAGACGTGGTATTCGGCGCAGGCGTGGCGCATCGCGGCCAACGCGTCGACCGGGTCGACGGTGCGATCAGCAGCAAGCATCTCGTCGAGAACGTCGCACGCACACGCGAACCCGTTGAGCCACTGCCCGCGCAGCGCCGCCGCGTGCGGATCGGGTTCGGCGACCGCGACCGTCGTGAACCCGAAATAGGCGAGCGTGCGATCCCACCAGTTCACAGCACCTCCCGCGGGTAGCGGCGCGAATACGCCGGACGGCCGACGGGGTCGATGATCAGCCACGGCCGACCGGCCCACAACGGCACCGTGGCGCGTTCGAGGGCGGCGTCGATGTGGGTGAACGTCTCCTCCGTCAAGACGTCCTCGGTGTCGCGCAGCGTGAACCCGGTCATGCGACGGCCCGCCGCGACGATTGGATGGGCCACTCGCTGGACACCTGGGCGGCATCAGCAGCGCGGCCCTGCCCGAGGAGCCAACTGCGGTACGACTCTTGCCGATCGTGATGCCATGCGGCTTGTGCGGTCATCAACGCGTCGACGTCGTAGTCGGCCAACTCGGCGCGTTGGGTGAGGAACCAGGCCAGGCGGCCGGCGGCGCGCGCATCCCATTCGGCATCGTGGGCGCCGCTGGTGGGGTGCTGCGGGAAGTGGTGGGCGTGGACGTCGACGAGCTTGCGGGAGCCCTTGCGGTACGGGTCGAGTGCCCGGTCGATAACGAACGGGTCGATGGTGGGGCCGACGGTCAGCGGCGGATAGCCCAGACGCAAACCCTCGTGGTGCATGAGGGTCAGGTCGTAGCTCGCGTTGTACACGGCCAACGTGCCACCGGCGGCCCAGTGTTGTTCCAGGTGGTGGCGGATGTCGCGGTACCCGTCTTCGTAGGTCATGCCGTCGGCTTGGGCCTGGGCGGTGGTGATGCCGTGAATCTGGGCAGCCTGGTCGGGAATCTCGATACCCGGGTCCAGTATCCACGTCGTCGCGTCGAGCTTGGGTTCCACGAACGCCGCGGTGACGATCCGTGTCGTCGTCGGATCAACCCCGCACGTTTCGGTGTCGAATGCGGCGATGGTCAGCGGGTCGAAGTCGATCATGCCCGCCACCTCGGGAAGTCGGCGTCGGCGAGGACTGTGGTTTCGGCGACCACGTCGGGCGGCGCCCAACTGTTCACGAGGCCCCGCAGCAACTGGTCTTCGGCGGAGTGGGCGGCTTCGGGGTCGTGGGTGCCGAGCTTGATGATGCGGTCGACCGCGTCGGGAAGCCCAGGCATCGAGCGGCACACGCGGCGGCTCACTGGTCTTCCTCTGATTCGCGTTCCGGTGAGGCAGCCCACTCGATCAACGCTTGGCGGACGTCGGCAGGAATGTCGGCGGCACTGGGCGGCCCATACCAGCGGCAGGCGCCCGACAGGCGGCGCACGGTGATCGTCCACTCCGGTTCGTTGAGGCCGTTGCGGGAGTTGTCGGACTGGACGCGGGTGATGTGGGTGTAGCTCACCGGCCGTCACCTTCGGCGAGGACACGACGCTCGATGTCGTCGGCGGCGTTGCGCAGGAACTGCGCCGTCTGCTCATCGGACATGTTGGGTCCGTCGCCGTAGAGGCGGCGGATCGCGGCGATCGGTTCAGCCTGCCCACATGGGCAGCCGATGGGGTGCGCGGTCAACAGCACACCGAGCGTCGCGTTGGTGAGGGTGAGTGCGGCCTCCATCGTGGCACGCGCCATCCATTCCATGAGGTCATCGTCTTCATCGCGGTCAGTCACCGGGGGTTCTCCTATCAAGTGGGGGTGCACTGTGTTCCATCATCCTACGTCGTCGTGATGTTTGCGGAGGCGGTACACCGTGGAAAGTGTCACCTGGAGGCGGTCGGCGATGATCTGCGCCGACACACCACGCCCGTCGAGGACACGGACGAGGCGTTGCCGTTCAGCCGGGGTGAGGTCCAACTCGGTGACGGGGGTGCCGGCCAGCGCGGCGTGGATGCGGCGTTCGTCGATGGTGTGGCGGGTGCGGCGCCGGTCACCGCCGTCGCGACGCCCATAGTCGATGTAGTTGCCCGAACCGCCACCCGCCGTGGGGCCACTGGTGGCGATGGTGTGGCAAGCGTCGAGGAGTAGCGGGTCGAACCTGCCCGACAGGATCGCGCGGGTGGTGGGGCCGCCGTCACGCCACAGCAGGCCCAACAGTTCGGCGTCGACGTACAGGGTTTTCGCTTGGCCGGTGAGGATGCGGTAGGCGCGTTGGTATTGGCGTTTCGACGGTGTCACCGGGCTACTCCGATCGGTTGTCCCAGCGTGTTGTGGGGCCAGCAGTGACCGGCGGCGTTGAGCGCGGTTTGGCGGCCACAGGTCGCGCACCAGCCGCGGGACAACCGGATACGCGTCCATGGTGGTCGGTCGAGGGTGACCGTGGTCCGCGGTGTGGCGAACCGTTCGGGCAGGCATCGGCTACCGGGGCAACGCATGACGGTGCAGGGCGCGGCGCAGGGCTGCGGCGTAGGCGTGTTTCGTCATGCCGAGGGTGGCGGCGATGTGGGCGAGACTGTCATCGGGGAACGCGATGCGGGCGGCGAGGACTTGGTGTTCGACGTCGGTGAGGACCACCGGTTGGTCGAGGACGGCGCGGGCCTGCCTGACTCGCAGGGTGGCGGCGTTACGGGAGCGGGACCGGTTGGCTGCGGTGAACGCCGCGTAGTCGGGGGCGGTGCGCGCGTTCACGCGTCGTCGTCCTTGGGCCAGATGCCGGCGACGACTAGGCGGTGTTGTTCGTGGATGGTGATCG
The DNA here is from genome assembly GCA_964630585.1 of uncultured Gordonia sp. Lineage (GTDB taxonomy): Bacteria > Actinomycetota > Actinomycetes > Mycobacteriales > Mycobacteriaceae > Gordonia. Next base: position 9,681 of record CAZVVS010000043.1, on the reverse strand, counting down.
GGAGGGCGCCGCGCGGTGCGAGGTGGATGGCGCCGATGGTGGCGAGCGCCAACGCGTCGAACTGGTTGTCATCGTCGGGACTGACATGGTCGCCCCAGAGTTTCGTGAGCCCGGCGGCGACTGCCACCTTGCCCGACTTCGGTCCGGAGCCGACACCGCAGGCGAACTTCTTGGCGCGGGCAGGTGCGACCTCCACGACGGGGATACCGAGGTGGTGCAGTGTGCCCACGAGGTTCCACCAGTGCGCGGCGCGATCCCACACACTGCCGGTGCTGCTGCCGTAGGTGGGGCCTTCGATGAGCACAAGGTCGGCGGGGGTGGCGTGGTCGATGATGGTGTCACGCAGCTTGCGCAGTCGGGTGGCGCGTTGGTCGAGGGTGGCGCCCTTCTTGCCTGCGCTGCTGATTGTGTGGGTGGCGATGGTGAACGGGTCGAGGGTGATGCGGGCGATACCGGTGCCGGTCAAGCTGGCGTCGATCCCGATGACGGTGGTCACTTGTCGACTGCCCGGAGTTCTAGCGGGCGGGGGCCGGCGAGGGTTGCGTGGACTTGGGCGGCTTGTAGGTGTGCGTCGCGGGCGGCGTTGAGGCGCACCGGATCGGGATAGACGCCTGCTGCGGCTGCTGCGTGGGCGGCGGTGCCTGGCCTCGGTAGACGGCAGAGGATGGCGCTGATGGTGTCGGCCAATGCGAGGAGACGCACCGCCTCGGCGTAGTGGTCGATCTGGGCGGGCATCTGGGCGGGCACCGGTGGTGCGGGTTTCCACCAAGGGGCGTCGTTCCACCAGGGGGCGTCCGGGTCGGTCATAGCGCCACCAGTGCCACCAGGACGATGATGCTGATGCAGAGAAGCAGCGTGGCGGTTCCGGCTGCGACGACGCCGGGGCGGATGCCGTCTCGCACTTCTTCGCTGTGGCCGAGGTCTGGCAATTCGCGCTCGTTCATCGCCGGCCTCCTGTCCTGGTGTATCCAGCGCGGCGACGTGCGGCGCGGTCTTTCATGCGGGGCCACAGCATCGGGTCGCGGCCGACCTTGAACGTGCCCATCAGGGTGACGGTGAAAACGGTGCCGTTTATGGACATGCGCACGGTGCGGCGGTGTGGTGGGGGGATGAACTTCCAACTCATCTCGTCTCCTCCTCGGCTTTCTCGGCGGCTGCGAGCAACGCCAGGGCGGTGTGGCGGGCTTCGTCGGGGGTGAGGTCGAGGCGACCCATCACCCCCACCCATTCGGTGTCGGCGCGGATCGCGGTGCGGTAGGAGCGGCGGCAGTGGTCGTCGTCGGCGCCGTCGTCGGGGAATGCGTTCCACATCGCGACGCCCCCCGCATACACCGGCTCGGGTAGTGGTCCGACGATGCGGTACCCGGCCTCGTGCAGAGCAGTGAGGATGGCCTCGGTGCAGCACTCGAACTCGTCGCGCGGCAGGTAATCGTCGTTGGGTGAACCGTCAGCGGGCGAGTTGTGGTCGTACAGCACTTGGTCGATCACGTCGCGGGGGCTACTCATCGTCGACCGCCGTGAATGCGATGCGCGTTGCCGGAGGAAGTGTCGCCATCGTGATCTGGCACAGCCCGGATTCGATCTGTCTCATCGTGGTGCGGCCGATGATGACCTCCCATCGTGCGATGCCGCCGTCGTCGCGCCCGACGTAGCGGGGTGTGAGTTCGGTGCGCTCACCGTGGGGGTGGATGAGGGCGACCCCTTCGGGCGGGGTTGGGGTCGCCCGGTTGGGCCTCGTCGAGCGCCGCCACCGCCTCATTCCGCTCCTCGCGCAACCTGCCAGATTCGGCGTAAGCCTGCCCCCGTTCCGGCTGTGCGACATTGCGCTCATGGATCGCCGCGTACGCATCATCAGCGATGGCCTGCACCCGCCAGGCGGTGGCCTCCTGCTCCCAGTACTTGGCCTCGGCGGCGAACCACTCCCCCCAGTCGCGGAGCCGGACGTTGAGGAAGTACTGCGATCCGCCACCACCACCACCGCCGCCACCACCACCGGCGACGTTGGCGACGATGCCGCTTGGCGGCGGGGAGACGGGGGCCGCCTTGGCGGTGAACCCGGTCGCGGACTTCGGTTCGGGCTCGTCGGTGACGTCGTCGACCGTCGCATCATGCACCAGATCGGGATCCACAACCGGCGGCGTCGCGCGGTCACGCTTCCAGGCCAGGAACTTGTCGGCCGCCCCCAACCGCAACCCGTCCGGTGCCTTCGGCGACGTCGACGTCAGCCGGACAAGACCATTCGCGGCGATGACGCCGGGCTCATCGCCGAACCGGCCCGACCTCGCGTAGCCGCACCGGACGGCGGGGTCGGCGGTGTCAACGCACCGCCACGGCATCGGGTCAGGGTTGGCGCTGACGAGGTGCGGCCGGGGATCGAAAATCCACAGGCTGCCAGCCGGGACGGGCGGGCTGTCGATCGTCGCCACGAACCACTCGCCGGGCTGTGGCTGAGGCTGTTGTGGCTGGTCACTGGTGGTTTCCTCGGGGTCGTGGGTGGTCATGGTCGCTCCTGTCGGTGGGGTACGGCGTCGAGTGTATCCCACGTTAGCCGGTTTGTGTGGGGTCGTCGTCGGATTGGTTGGGTTTTGGCTGGTCGGGTGGTGTGTCGCCGCCGTAGGCCTTGCGGGCCAGGGCGGCGCGGACGGCGTCGATGCCTCGGCGGTTGGTGTCGGCTTGGGCGGGGTCGTGGTTGCACACGCCGGTCGGCGTGTCTGGGTCGTCGCCGAGGAGGTATCCGGCCTGGTCGCAGAGCTGGCACTGGGCGGTTTCGGCGGCTTGGAGTTCGGCGCGTTCGTGGGCGGCTCGGCTGGTGGCTTCGGCTTCGGCGCGGGCTGCGCGCTGTTCGGCGTCGAGGCGTTGGGCGTCGTAGCGGGCGCGGGTTTGGCGGGCGCGCCGGCAGGCGCTGCACGGGTCGTCCGTGCCGCTGGGGTGTCGGGGGCAGGTTGGGGGGGGGGGGTCGTTGGGTTGGTTCGCGGGTGCGGTCTGTACGTCTGTTGGCATACGTACCCCCTGGAATGGCTCTGGCTTAGGCTTAGGCTCTGGGGAAACGCTGGGGTAAACGATCGGATTTTGGTCCCCTAAGCGGTCCCCTACGGTTTGCCCTATCGGGTCGGTTTCGGGTACCCCAAACGGTGGGGTATCGGGTTGGGTATCCGGTACCCCAAACGGTGGGGTATCCGGTACCCCAACGGGGCGGGTGATTTGGGGTTCGTAGCCGACCGTTTCGAGGTTCTTGCTTTCCAGGATTCGGGTCAACCTGTCGGCGGCGGTAGACGTCCAACCGGAGTAGTTGGGGTTCTCCTTGCGTTCGCGTTGAACCTCGGAAACGATCGCGGCGCGAAGGATGGGGCTGTAGACGGCGGCGTAGTTCTCGACGAGGGTGACCGACGCTTTCGGGTTGCGGATGATCTCTTCGCGGCGGATGAGGGATCGGATCAGATACTCCTCGGTGGCGAGGTCGAACAGGAGGTATCCGGCCTGTTCGAGTTCGTAGGCGGCGGCCATGATGCGGTCGACGGTGAGGTCGGGGGCGCGGACCGTGAGCCGGGAGGGCCGCCAGTCGCCGACGCCGCACTTGTTGACGCTCGGTTCCACGAGGGCAATGCGGACGTAGAACGCTTGGGCGTCGAACGACAGGGCGGTGAAGTCGGCGTCGCTGTTGATTTCGCGCCAGATGCGGGCGTAGCTCATTTCGGTCCTCCTGCGGTGGTGATCTTCCTGGCTTCGGCGATGACGTGGCCGGGGCCTATGTCGCCGTCTGTGCAGGTGGCGAAGTGTGCGCGCACGGCGGACTCTGCCGTCTGAATGGTCAGCCAGGGGGCGACGGTGTCGAACATGTTCGCCCAGGTGCGGACGAGTAGCGGGATGGGCCGGGAGTAGAGGGTGTTGTAGTCGGCGGCGGTGTAGAGCACCATCGTCGCGACGGCGATGCCGTGGTCGCTGGCCTCCGGGAGCGGCGTGGGACCGGTGACGCTGGCCCAGATGTCGGCGGTTCGCGCCCATTCGTCCGGGTCTTCGTGCCAGATCGGTTCAGGCGGGATAGTCGGGTTCATTCCGGCGTGTCTCCTTCGGTTGGGGTGAACAGGGTGTTGTCGGTGGGGAGGCCGGCGACGTCGGCGCCGGTGGTGGTGATGGTGTTGAGGCGGTCGCGGATGATGTGGGTGTAGTCGGCGGATTGTTCGATGAGTAGGGCGCGGCGGCCTTGGGTGAGGGCTGCAACAGCGGTCGACCCTGATCCGGCGAATGGGTCGAGTACGAGGCCGCCGGGTGGTGCCAGGGTGACGAGGTCGGTGAGGATGGGTTGGGGTTTTTCGGTGAGGTGGCGGCGGGTGGTGGGTTCGGGTGCTGGTGTGGTCCAGGTGCCGGGTAGGTAGATTTCGGAGGTTTGGTCGAGGGCGCCGCGGGAGCCCCAGAGGATGAATTCGGTGTCGCGCCACAGGCCGCCGCGGGTGGGCCGCGACCGTGCCCGCGGTTTCACCCACACACCAACACCCCGCCATACCCAGCCTCCGGCTTGGAGGGCGTCGGAGAAGGTGGGCAGCGACCGCCAGTCGGTGAATAGGGCGATGTAGCCGCCGGGTTTGGTGGTGCGCCATGCTTCGGCCAGCCAGAGTGACGACCAGGCGAGGAGGCCGCGTTGGTCGCGGTTGTCGCCGTCGAAGTCGGGGAGCCGGGTTTCGTTGCTCGAGCCGGTGGTGACGTATTTGCTGATGGGTGCGGCGGTGCGGTCGGATCGGAATTGGCCGCCCGAGCTGTAGGGCGGGTCGGTGATGACAGCATCAACCGTTTGGTCAGCGATGTCGTGCAGGGCGAGGAGGCTGTCGGCGTTGAGGATGGTGTAGCGCGGGTCGGTCATCGTCATGCCCCCATCGACTCGACGACCGCGTGGACGAGGTCTCTCGCGTTTGGTGGGCAGACGGCGTTGCCCCAGAGTCGGACTTGTTCGCGCCGGTTGCCGGTGGCGCGGTAGTTGGCGGGGAAGTCCATGGCGCGCTTGTACTCGCCTGGTTCGAGCATGCGGAAGCGGACGTCGTCGAGGTCGATTCCGGGCGTGCCGGTGGCGATCCCGTCGGTTTCACGGGTGGTGCGCGTCGGTATCGGCCGGTCTGTCGATGTCGCGTCGGTGCGCCAGGTTCCGCCGGCTGGGGTGATCAGTCCGTGGCGCTCCACGGTGGTCACGGTGGGGAGTGCGTCGTCGGCGGGTGTGGTGCCACCACGGCCGTAGTACGACGTGACGAGACCGTGGTGATTGCCCGACGCGGTGACCGTGGCCAGCGGGTCAGCCACCGGGCGGGCAGTCGATCCCCCGCCGCGCAGCTCGGCGATGAACGCCAGCGCGGTCTCATTGCGGGCTGTGGCGGTCCTCAGCGGCACAGATGCCAGGCGGGCCTGTTTCCCGTCGCGTCCCTCGACGGGCACGACGAGGGCCTTGGTAGTGGCAGTGGTGATCGTCGGTGCGGGCTCGTCGATGCGGCGGCCGCGGTTCTGGTGGTTGTTGTCGAGGATGAACGGCGCCCAGTACCGCTCAATCCCCGCTTGGATGCGGGCGAGCGTCTTCGGTGCGAGCGGGTGAAAGCCGAGCGACAGGGTCTTAGCCTTGTCCGCCCAGAACTCTTTGAGCGGCCGGTCGCCGAGGCGGGTGCCGAGCAGGTTCCAGTCGATGATGTCGGCGGCTGGGCGCACCGCAGGTTCGACGATCTGGTTGCGGCACGTCACGTTGGGGCAGCGGTACACGTACTGGGCGCGGTACTTGCCGATCGTGTTGCCCGGCCTCTTCCACGCCTGGATCGCCTCAATGGGCCCGCACGTCGGGCATACGGCACGCGGGCGGGTCAGCCGGTGCAAGTCCGGTTCCCGGTTGCCGTGACGCCAGAACACACAGTAGAACCGGTCCCGCGACTGCGGTGCCCCAGGGCCCCACTGTTGGGCGTGCATCGAGTTCAACATGATGAGGCGGTGGTGATACCCCAGGGAGTCCATTGCGGCCAGCCACGCCGCGTACGGCGGCCACGCGGTGACCTCTACGACGTTCTCGACGATCACCGCCTCATAGGCGTGGTACTCGGTGAACCGCACTACATCCCACATGGTTGCGCGGGAGCGTTCAGCGGCGGCGTCGGGCAGAATCTCGCCGAACAAGTCCGGTTGCGCGTCGGCCCGCTTCTTGCCTTGGGCCACCGAATGCCGGGTGCACGACGGCGAGAACCATGCGATGTCGGTGTGCGGAAACAGCCGCGGCTCGTACTGGGAGATGTCGGCCTGAATGTGTTCGGCGTCGGGATGGTTGGCGGCGTGCGTTTCGATCGCACGGTCCCAGTGGTTGGCCGCGGCGACGAGGCGGACGCCGGGGACTTCGAGGGCTCCGGTGGAGGAGCCGCCGGCTCCGCAGAAGAAGTCAGCGAGTGTGAGTGTCATAGTTCGATTCCTCGTTTCTTGTGGTCGGCGTCGTGGGCGGCGATGATCCGCTGGTAGTGCGCCGGAATGTGGTGGGGGGCTTGGCAGTGCTGCCCGGGTTCGGCGCCGCACAGCGGACACCGGAACCGTTCCGCGGTTTGGCGGGTCCGCAGCCACGACCAGGTGATGCGGGGCAGGCGTGGCGGCCGTCGTCGAGCAGCCATACAGGGCGCCTCCATTGGGGGGTGGTGGGTTGGTTCGTACCCTACGACCATCAGACCTGTGGCGGTGCCGCGTCGTAGTGGTGTGGGGGTTCGTGGAGCCACCAAATCGGCACACACAGATTGCGGCACGGAAATCCGGGGACGGTGATCCTGATGTTGTCCGGCGCCCCCGGGAGTGGGCCACGCGAAACAACGGGGCGCCCGGCCCCCACCTTGACCGCCCCGACGGGAAGCGGGTGGCGAAGGAGGAGCCGGGCGCCCGGGCCGTAACTGCTATTCGACGACGGTGAACGGATTGTCATGGCCGGTGTCGTGGGTGGGTTCGATCCGCCCGTCCGGGTTGTAGTCCCCCAGGTCGTGACGCGCTTCGGCCGGGTCGTCGGCGAGGTCGTCGATGCTGGTTTGGTTGACGTCGGGTTTCCCCTCGGCCTTGGCATGGAACCGCAGCGGCTGCGAGTCGATCACCTTCAACCCGAGGATGTGGCGCTGACCGTCTTTCGTCTCGTCGACGACGACCTTCGCCAACTCGACGACCGCCGTCACCTTGAAGGTGTCGCCGATCGCCGCATACGGGTCGCCCTCGAACTCGAACATGTCCAAACCACCACCGGAGTAGCGGTGAAAGTACATTTCATCCTCGGGTGTGGTGCTCACTTCGTCTCCTTGATGATGGTGTCGAGTTGGTTGAGGACGTCGGCATATTCCTCCACCGACAGGTCGTGGATGGTGGCGGGTCCGCCGAGCATGTTGGTCAGGAACTCGTCACGCGAACCGTCGGACGCCATGAATCCGGCCTTCGTGAACGCGTCGGACAGCTTCGTGAGCTGCGCCTTGGTGGGCTTCGGGCCGGTCGCCGGCCGGGCCTCCTCCTGCGGGGGCGGCGCGACGCCGACCGGATCACCGCTGGTCACACCGGGTGATGCTTGCTCCGGCTCAGGATCGGGATCGGGGGCGATGGTCGAGTCGATGTAACCGGCATCCGGGGCGGGGATCGCAGGGTCGGCGTCGATACCCGCCGGTGTGTAGTCCTGCCGTACTGCGCCGTCGTGGCTCATTGCGCGCACCACTTCCGGTGACTTCGGGAGCCGTTTCGCCAGGCGCCGGATCATCGTCTTTTTCGCCATCTCGACGAACTCGGTGACCCACGGCCCGACGACGGTGCCGTCTTTCTTCTTCGCCATCGCGTATTTGTCGCGGTACTCCTCCATGTCTGCGACCGACATGGGTGGCTCGAAGAACACGCCGCCGTTGGCGGTGCGGGCGACGGCGTAGAACGCGACCGGGCGGCCACGGTTGCCGGTGAGTGGTGGCCGGTGGATCAGGACGTCTTCGGTCATGCCGTACTCGAATGTGAATTCGTCGTTGGCGTGGATCACGCGGGCGTCGATCATGTTGACCACCCCGGACCGGTAGATCAGTTCGATGAGTCCTTGGTATCCGATGATCAGTTGGGCTTCGGTGCGGCGGTTGCGGCCGTTCCACAACGGCAGGAGATACGCCTGCCCCAGCACACCGGGACGCAGGCCAAGCTGGGCGCACGTCATCAGGGAGCCCAGTACGGATGCCTGGTCGCATTCGGCGAGCTTCGGGGTTTGCCGCAGACACGTCAGCGCGTCGCGCACCAGCTGCTGTGCCTCCAACCCTTTTGGCATCGCCAGTTGAAACTGGCTCTCCATCTTCTGGATCGACCCGCCCAGTGTGTCTGGCTGCTGTGCGGGCGCGGTCATCGCGCGCTCTCGTAGATCGGTACCCATGTCAGGCGCCCTTCTTCTTGATGGTGTTGGTGATGGTGTCGGCGAACTCGGTCAGGTGCCCGTACTTCGCCTGTAAGTGGTTGATCTCCCGTGCGAGATGCCGCAGCAGAATCTCCTTGGTCAACGGGTTCTCCACCAGTTCCACGGTCGGCGCGTAGCCGCGCCGCTCCGGGTCGACCGTGGCGTGCAGCGACGAGAACGCCCGCACCGATTTGGTCTCCCCGGTCGGTGACTCGGCGTAGACGAGTCGAACCGAACGGATCAGTTCGGATGCCTGCACGCGCCGGTAGGCTTCGCCGGCCACCTCGTTGTCCCACTCGAACCGCGAGTGGAGCGGGTGGTCGTCGGGGCGTGCCTCGTCGACCACGGTTTGGGGGTGTAGTTCCCCGCGTGTTTCGTAGATGCCGGTCAGCACCTCTCGTAGATCAGCCATTCGGGCCGCTCTCCTTTCCTTGTTTCCTCGCCACGCCTTGCCATGCCCCGCCGGGCCTAGCCCCGCCGTGCCGTGCCGTGCCGTGCCGCGCCTGCCGTGCCATGCCCCGCCCAGCCAATCCCTGCCCAGCCACGCCAAGCCGGAACCCGCCTGCCCCGCCTCGCCTGCCGTGCCTTGCCGGACCTAGCCGCGCCATTCCACGCCGAGCCGTGCCATGCCTGCCATGCCGCGCCACTTCATGCCGCGCCGGGCCTGCCTTGTCAGTTCAGGACTTCGATGTCTCGGGACTGGTCGACCGCGTACGTCCCGAACTCGCCTCCCTTCTGCGGGCGCCACTCCCCCACACCGACGCCCATGCCTCCGGCATCCAGGAGGGACAGCACCGAGTCGCGCGCCAGCATCGACGTCACGTAGGTGACCGTCAGCACCGTCGACCACTCGGTGAACTCGCCCCGATACCGCAGATCGGTGCCCTGGCCGACGCGCACCACGTCCTCACGCATGTGAGGGTCACCGTCGATCCGAACCAACTGCTGCGGGTCGGCCTTGGTGACGAGACCCCGGAAGAACAGGGCCTGTTTCAGGGAGGTCATGGTGACCGACTTGTCGTAGAAGCGGGCCGCGCCGATGGTGGCCGCCTTGAACGCGACCGCCGGGAACCCGTACTCGTCGACACCGTCCTCCACCGCGATCCGGTACAGGCTGGCCTCGTAGTCGGCTTGGGGGTCGCGGACCTCCTTCACCTTCTTCTTGCCCTGCTGGGCGTCGAGCATCTGCCGTTTCGCCTTGTCGGACCAGCGGTGCACGATCAACGGCGACGTACCGATGATCGGGACGTGCAGCGTTTCGGCGGCGATCCGGTCGATCTGGATTTGTT
>CAZVVS010000042.1:0-19660 GCA_964630585.1 uncultured Gordonia sp. | reverse complement strand
GACGGTGGTTCAGGACTTCGGTCCCGGCTATCAAGTCCGACAAACTCTGGCAATCACCCAAGGTGAGGAAGACACTGGAAGCAGGCATTTCGCCGACCAGACCACCAGAGGAGCATCATGCGCGCAGCCCGTTATTACGACCGTGGCGACATCCGGATCGAAGACATCCCCGAGCCCGCCGTCGGAGCGGGCCAGGTCGGGATCGACGTCGCCTGGTGCGGGATCTGCGGCACCGATCTGCACGAGTTCGCCGACGGCCCGATTTTCGTACCGCCGGCCGGGCACCCGCATCCGATTAGTCACGAGTCGGCGCCGGTGACGCTCGGGCACGAGATGAGCGGAGTGGTGACCGCGCTCGGGGACGGGGTCACCGATCTCGTCGTCGGCGATCACGTGGTGGTGGAGCCCTACATCATCGGCGACGGGGTGGATACCGGCCCCGACAGCGTCGACTACCACCTCTCACCGGACATGAACTTCATCGGTCTGGGCGGCTGCGGTGGTGGACTCGGCGAGAAGATCTCGGTGAAACGGCGCTGGGTCCACAAGATCTCCGCCGACATCCCGCTGGATCAGGCTGCGCTGATCGAGCCCCTGTCGGTCGGCTATCACGCGGTGGACCGCAGCAGCGCGACGGAAGGTGACACCGCGCTGATCACCGGCGCCGGACCGATCGGGCTGCTCACCGCCGCGGTGTGCAAGGCGCGCGGCATCACCACCATCATCAGCGAGCCCAGTGCCCTGCGCAGGGAGAAGGCCGTGGCGACCGGGGTCGCCGACCACGTGATCGACCCGATCGCCGCGGACCCGGTCGCAGTGACCCGCGAACTCACCGGTGGCCGAGGTGCCGACGTGGGCTTCGAATGCACGTCCGTTCAGCCGGCGCTGGATACCCTCTTCGATGCGCTGCGGCCGACGGGTGTGCTGGTCGTCGTATCGATCTGGGGTCATCCGGCATCGGTTGAGATGCAGAAACTGGTGCTCAAGGAGATCGACTTGCGCGGCACCATTGCGTATGTCAACTCACATCCGGCGACCATTGCGCTTGTGGAATCGGGCAAGATCGATCTCGCGCCGTTCATCACCGGGAAAGTCGGCCTCGACAACCTCATCGACGAAGGTTTCGACACCCTCATCCACCGCAACGAGACGGCCGTCAAGATCCTGGTGTCGCCGTCGGGAGCGGGACTCTAACCCGCGACATCTACGGCAACGCTGGTGACCACATAATAGTGGTCGCCAGCGTTGCGTTAAGGCACCGTGCATCCCGGCGACTCGGTGTCGAGCACCAGGCCCATGACGACGGCGTCCCACAGCTCGCCGTTGCGGCGGCGGTATTGGCGTCGGCGCAGGCCCTCGCGCTCGAAGCCGGTGCTCTCGTAGAGGCCGATGGCCGCGAGGTTGTGCGGCCACACTTCCAACTCGATCTTGTGCGCCTCGCGCGCTCGGCTCCACGCGATCACCTCGTCGACCAGCGCCCGTCCGATGCCGCGGCCGCGCCATGCAGCGTCGACGTTCATACCCAGCGTGGTGACGCCGGGCAGGGCGAACGACACGAAGACCGCCCCGACGACGGTGTCGCCAGCGACGACATCGTCAGCGACGGCGACGAAAGCGCCCTTGTCGTCGGAGTCGACGTAGTCGAGGAAGCCTGCCGCGGCGGCAACCCGGTCGACGGGCGGTTCGGCGCCCATCCAGATGCCTTCGTCGACGACCCGCACGCGCAGGTCGACGGCCGCCTCGGCGTCGCCGACGAGGGCCGGCCGGACGGTGATGTGTTCACTTGCCGACACGTAATGAGCGTATCGAGCCTCCGGTCGTTTGGGCTCGCTCGGTGACGGAGTGGGCCCGTTGGCGGCCGGTCACCGGAGTGCTTCGGTCGGCACGTCGTAGCGCTCCTGGTAGGCGCTGACCCGCTCCCGTACTTCGGCGGCATCCAACCCGGTGTCCGCCCAGGTGTAGCGCTTGCCGCCGCCGTCGCCGGGGTGCTCGGCGAGGAAGTGGCGCATCCGGGAGTCAGCCTCGGTTGTGAGCTCCCGCCCGAGGCGGTCGTAGATCCCGCCGATCGTCGCCCACGGGTCGGCCATGAAGTCGGCGAAGCGGACGTCGATAATCTGGTCGGCGGGGATCGTGCCGTCGTCGCGCCAGGCCATCTCGCGGTCGAGGCCGGTGGTGATCTCCTCATACTGCTGTGCGGCGCAGACCGGGATCGACGTCTCGTCGGTGCTCATCCGCCGCAGGTGGTGGGCCAGTGCCGAGACCGACGAGATGACGTTGAGCGGGTCGCGGTGGGTCTGCACGATCAGGGCGTCGGGATACTCGTCGAGCAGGGCGTCGAGGGTCCACAGGTGCGCCGGTGACTTGAGCAGCCAATCACCGGGCACACCCGACTGCAGGTGCTGCAGGAACACGCGGTGGAACCGATAGGGCCCGGACTGATCGGCCTCGTGGAGCCACCACTGCTCGTAGCTCGGGACGTGGTACTGGACCGAATAGATCATGCTGGTGAACTCTGGGGCCGTGATGCGCACGCATTCCTGCCCCACCTGGGCGTCCATCGGATGGTGCTTGAGGAATCCGGGGACGATGTGCTCGGACATCTCGATCGATGCCTGCACCTGGGCGATGCGCGGATCGGTCTCGTACGTTTCGGGCTGGGGGACCGGGCACGGCTCGTCGACCTCCCAGGTCAGTGGGGTGCGAAAGCCCGGGTCCTGGGCCAGCAGGTCGTAGAGGATCGTGGTCCCGGTACGCGGCTGCCCGACGATGAAGATCGGCCGCTCGATCTTTCCCTTCGCCACCTCGGGATTGCGGTTGCGGTGCTCGATGACGCCCAGGCGGTTCTTCAAGGCCCGCATCATGTCCATGTGGGCGACCTCGACGCCGATGGCGTTCAGCTGTGCCTCTGAGACCAGGGCGTCGGTCACGCGGGACAGGCCCTCCTGCCAACCGTCGGCGCCGAAGTCGTCCAGCCCGGTCTCTGTGCAGGCGGTATCGATCAAGTACTGCGGGTCGAAGCGTTCCTTCAGTTCCATCACTGCTCTCCTCGGGTATGCACGGTGGCGATCACCTCGGGCGGATCGGGGTTGTCCAGCCACCGCAGGACGACGAAGCCGCGTTCACGCCTGCCGGTGTCGAGCCAGTGGCCCAAGCCGAGGTCCTGTGCGCCGATCGCAACCCGGATACGCCCGTCGGGGCCGGGAGTCAGGGCCCGGTTGGTCACCGAGCTGTGGCGGGTGCGGGGTTCGAGGCACTCGTGCCAGATGTTCTCCAGCGTGATGTTCCAGTACCGGGTGTCGGGCGGCACAAAGTCCAGGACGAGTGCTTGATCGGGCTGGAGCCGGAAGGTGCCGATCATATAGAGGTTGTCCGGCGTGGTGTTGTCCGAACCGAGGTCGGCGGCCTCTGCGGTGGTGAGAACGTTGGGGTTGTCCATCAACTCGGGCTTGACGGTTCGGTGCAGGGTGATGAGTTTGACCAGCGTCCACGCCATGGCGGTGATCTGCTCGGCCAACTCCGCGTCGGTGATCGGGGCCGGCGGCTGGGCGTCGAGGTTCTCGATCTGCAGCTGGGCCAACTCCTCGTCGACGAAGTCTCCGACGTACTCGCGCACGACGATGGAGGAGGCGTCTTCGGGGATCTGAACCCATTGCGCGCCGCCGAGGTCGGCGGGCTCATCCTTCGAGTACAGAAGCGCGAACCGGCCGTCGTCGTCGAGGACCAGGTCGGTGTCGCTCACGTAGCCCGCCATGCGACGAGGAGTCAGGCCGGTTCCCGCGAGGATCTGGAGGCCGAGGTAGGCGCTGGTGCCGCGCTTCCCGGTGACCCGGTAGCGCCGGTCTCCGCGGATCATTCCCAGGTAGTAGTTGCCATCGGGGTTCGGGCCGCCGAGCATCCGAGTCGGGGGGCACATATCGATGAAGGTCGGATGGTCGACATCGACTTCGACGGACAACTGCGTGCACAGTCCCGAGATCCGGGAGATCGCGCGGATGCCCTCCAATTGTTCGCGTTCATTGTCGGAGTCCTCGACGATGATCTGCGTCACGTCGGACAAGACTTTCTGGTAGAAGTCCCACGCCGGCATCGTTTGTTCACAGTAGGTCATGAAAACAAGGTAAAGTCTCAAACGAGACTATGTATCAAAATCAGAAAACCTCAGGGCTAGATCCCCTGCCGCCGTCCGATGCGCCCGGCGCACCGGCGGGGCTGCGCGACCGCAAGCGCGCGGCGACCCGATCGCGGATCGCGGCCGCAGCCGCCGAACTGGCCGGCACTGACGGCCTGGCGAGGACCACGGTTGACCGGATCGCCGACACCGCCGAGGTGGGGCGGGCGACGTTCTTCCGCTACTTCGGCTCGAAGGAGCAGGCGCTCGCCGAGGGGATGAACACCCGCTGGTTGGACGCGATCGTCGCGGCGCTGGCCGCGCAGCCCGCAGAGGTGGGCCCCACGGCGGCCGTCATCGCGGCGTTCGACGACCTGGGCCGCGGCTTCGGGGAGATCGAGCCCCAGATCCGCGAGCTGGCGATCCTGGTGCGGTCCTCGCCGGCGCTGTGGGCGTGGACCCTGCAGGTGCACGTCCAATACGAGGACGCGATCGCCGAGCTGCTCGCGCCGCGGATGCCCGGTGGTGCCGGTGACCCGCGCGCGCGGCTACTCGGCGCGCTGGCGATGGCGGTCGTGCGCATCGCACTCGACGACTGGTTGGCCTCCGGCGGTTCGCTTCCCGATCGGATTCACGACGGGTTGCAGTCGATCTCCATCACCACCGATTGATCCGCGCCGTCGTCACGGATCGGCCACCCGCTCAGCGTTTGCGGTCGCCAGCGGCGAGCAGGGCGCTGGTCAACGGGTGCCCGATCAAGCGCTCTGCGACAGCCGCGGCCGCGATGGCGGCGTCGAGATCCACGTCGACGTCATAGCCGCTGTCGCGCAGCAGGTACACGAGATCCTCGGTGGCGATGTTGCCGCTCGCGCCCGGTGCGAACGGGCAGCCGCCGAGGCCGCCGGTCGACGCGTCCAGCCGCGTGATGCCCGCCGTCACCGCGGCATAGGCGCTGGCCAGGCCGGTGCCCCGGGTGTTGTGGAAGTGCGCCCCCATCGGCAGGTCGCCGATCAATGGGCGGACCCGCTCGATGAGCGAGACGACACGGCCCGGGGTGGCGGTGCCGATGGTGTCGGCAATCGCGATCCGGTCGGCGCCGGCTTCGACGGCCGCGGCCACCACGCGCTCCACTCGCTCGGGGCCGGTCGGGCCGTCGAACGGGCAGTCCCACGCGGTGGCGACGATGACCTCCACCGTGGCGCCGTGGTCATGGGCCAGGGCGGCGATCTCCGGGATGAGGGCGGTGGATGCTTCGGTGTCGCGTCCGACGTTGGCGGTGCTGTGGGCGTCGGCCGCCGACACCACGTACTCGATCGACGAGAGCCCGGCGGCCAGCGCACGGCTCGCGCCGCCCGCACTGGCGACCAGGGCGGAGAACGCGACGTCGGGAAAGCGCTTGAGTTCGATGGCGAGCTCGGCCGCGTCGGCGAGCGCGGGCACCTTGCTGGGGGAGACGAAGGCGGTGGCCTCGACCTCGGTGACCCCGGTGGCGACGATCGCCTCCAAGAGCTCGACCTTCGCGCCCAGCGGGATCGGGTCCTCGATCTGCAGGCCATCGCGCAGCGCGACGTCGCGGATCGTGACATGCCTGCTCATATGACCCCCTCCTTCTGCAGGCGGGCGACCTCGTCGTCGGAGTAGCCGAGCAGCTCGCGGTACACCTCGTCGTTGCTGTGGCCCATTGTCGGCGGCCCGGCGTTGCGGACGCTGCCGGGGCTCTCGGAGAGCTGCGGGACGATTCCGGGTCCCTTGACAGTGCGCTGCGAGCGCTCGTCCCAGTGGTCGGCGATGGCACCGCGTGCGATGAGATGCGGATCGGCCACCACCTCGGCGACGGTGTTGATCGGCCCGCAGATGACACCGGCCGCCGAGAGGATCTCGGTGATCTGCGCGGCGGAGTGCTGCGCGGCCCAAGCGCCGATGATCTCGTCGAGATCGTCCTCGTGTTGGCCGCGTCCTACGTGGTCCACGTAGCGCGGATCGTCGGCGAGCTCGGGCTGCCCCATGGCGGTGGCCAGGCGGCCGAAGACGGTGTCCTGATTGGCCGCGATGACCACCCAGCTTCCGTCGGAACTCTGGTAGATGTTCGACGGCGCGATGCCCTTGAGTCGCGTTCCCGACGGCCCGCGGACCACGCCGCCCACGTCGTAGTCGGGGATCGTGGACTCCTGGACGGCCAGGCAGGATTCGATGAGCGAGGTGTCGACGACCTGCCCTCGCCCGGTGATCGTGCGACGGTACAGCGCGGCCAGTGCGCCCTGGGCGGCGAACATTCCGGCCAGCGAGTCGCCCAGCGAGATCGCCAGGCGCGGTGGTGGTCCGCCGGGGAATCCGTTCATGTGCCGCAGCCCACTGGCGGCCTCGGCCACCGAGGCATACCCGGCCTTGCCCGCGTCCGGCCCGGTCTGCCCGTACCCGGACACGCGCACCAGGATGATGCCCGGATTGGCGTCGGAGAGGACGTCGTAACCCAGGCCCCACTTCTCCAGCGTGCCGGGTCGGAAGTTCTCGACGACGATGTCGGAGCGTTTGATCAGGTCGAGGAAGGCGGCCGCGCCGTGCGGCTCGCGCAGATTGAGGGTGATGGACTTCTTGTTGCGGGCGTGGACGGTCCACATGAAGTGGTGGCCGTCGACCTGCGCCTGGCCCCACGTCCGGATGGGGTCGGGCTGTCCGGGCGGCTCGATCTTGATGACCTCGGCGCCCATGTCGCCGAGGAGCCGGCCCGCGAAGGGGCCGGAGATGAGGGTTCCGATCTCCAGGACGCGGATTCCGTCGAGTGCGCCGGTTGTCACGGTGGTCGTCTCCTCGGGGGTCGGCGCGACAAGTGCTTGATACTTTCTGAAACTGAATCTAACATCAGAAAATGGCGTGGGCCACATGCCGTACCAAACCGAGACTAGCCCGACTGCCGCAAACCAGACCGGGTGCACTATGCAAGGAGAACCCGATGGCGATGATGACCCGCGAGGAGTACGTGGCGTCGCTCGATGACGGACGGCGCACCTTCGCCGAGGGCGAAGAGATCAAAGACCTCGCCAGTCATCCCCAGTTCGCCACGGCGATCAGCTTGGTCGGCGATGGTTATGAGCAGAATTACATCCCCGGCGACGACGCGAGCGGGCCCTACTTCCGGATCCCGCACAGCCCCGCAGAGCTCAAGGAGATCCTGGAACTCCTCGCCGATTGGGACATGGTCACCGTGACGACGAGCCAGGGTCTGCTAGCCCTCATCACCGCGGCCACGCGGATGCGCGCGGACTACCCCGAGCTGGCCGATCGGATCGAGAAGTACTTCGACTACTGCAAGCAAAACGACCTGCGGTGCGTCCAGGCCATCACCGACGCCAAGGGCGATCGGAAGCTGGCGCCCGGGCAGCAGGCCGATCCCGACGTCTACACGCGGATCGTCGAGCGCCGGCCCGACGGCATCGTGATCCGCGGCGCCAAGCTGCACATCTCATCGGCCTCGGTCAGTCACGAACTCGTGGTGATGCCGACCAAGAACATGAAGCCCGGCGACGAGGATTACGCCGTGGCCTGCGCGGTCCCGGTGAACGCCCCCGGCGTGCGCATCGTCAACACCAGCTACGCCCCGCGCGAGCGCGTCGAGGACTTCCCGGTCAGCGGCAAGTTCAACATGCCCGAAGGCTTCATCATCTTCGACGACGTGTTCGTCCCCAACGAGCGCGTTTTCCTCGACGGCCAAACCGAGTACTCGGCGGCCTTCGCGCATGCCCTCGGACTGTGGGAGCGCCTCGGCGGCACCGCGCACATGGCAGAGTTCGCCGATCAGCTCGTCGGCCTGGCCCAGTTGATCGCCGAGGCCAACGGCACCGAGCGCATCCCGCACATCAAAGAGAAGATCAACGAGATGGTCATCTACGCGACGATGACCCGGGCCGGCCTCGAGGCCGCGATCGCCAACGCCGAGTTGAGCGAAGAGGGCTGGTGTTTCCCCAGCGAGCTGTACACCAACGCGGCCAAGCACTACGCCGCCGCGGACTACAGCCTGATGGTCCGCCACCTGCACGACATCGGCGGCGGGTCGATCCTCACCGCGCCGTCGATCCGGGATTTGCAGAGCGACGAGGTCGGGCCCTTCATCGAGAAGTACATGGCCACCAAGGAAGGCATCAGCGGCGAATACCGGCTGCGCCTGTTCCATGCGATCCGCGACTTCACCGCCGATGCTTACGGCGGCTGGCAACTCGTCACGATGCTCCAATCCGGCGGCGGCCTGTATGCGCAGCGAATGGTCGCGCGCAAGCACTACGACATGGACCACGCCAAGAAGCTGGCCCTGCGGTTGGCCGGCCTGTAGTGACCGCTTCGCCACCGATCCCGACGGACTTGGCGCAGTTCGGCGCGCACCTGCGCGAGCGGTTGGCGCCCCTGGTCGACGAGTACGCGGGTGACACCGGCGCGCGCCCGACCGACGACGACCGGATCGCCGCGGTCGAGGAACTGCGCGAGGGTCACGAGGCCGTGGTCGAGCAGGTGCGCCGCTTCCAGCGGGCCCTGTTCGACACGGGACTGGCCTGGCCGTCGGGGCCGGCCGAGTTCGGCGGCATGGAGCTGTCGGCGACGCATCAGGCAGTGCTGGACGAGGTGCTCGAGGACATGGGCTTCCCGTCGCGCGAAGCGCTGTTCGTCGGGCTCAACATCGTCGCCCCGGCGCTCGTGCACCATGCCGCGCCGGAACTGGCGAAGCGCGTCGTCGGCGGGCTCTACCGCGGTGAGCTCATCGGTTGTCAGCTGTTCTCCGAGCCCGGCGCCGGGTCCGACCTCGCGTCGGTTGCCACCCGCGCGGTCCGCGAGGGCGACGACTGGGTGCTGACCGGGCAGAAGGTGTGGACGTCGATGGGCCACCTCGCCGACGTCGGCGAGGCCCTGGTGCGCACCGATCCGGCTGCGCCCAAGCATGCCGGGCTGACGATGTTCCTCGTCGACATGCACGCCCCCGGAGTCACCGTCCGTCCGATCCGGCAGATGACCGGTGGTGCGGCGTTCAACGAGGTGTTCCTCGACGAGGTCCGCGTCCCCGACTCCGCGCGTATCGGCGGCGTGGGGGAGGGGTGGACGGTCGCCTCGACGAGCCTGGGCAGCGAACGGTCGACGATGAGCGGGGCCGCCGGCCCGCTGACCCCGTACGTCACTGAGCGACTCGTGGCGCTGGTGCGCCGATTGGGCGCCGAGGCCGACCCGATCCACCGGCGCCAGGTTGCGAAGACCGTCGCCGCGGTCACCGCGATGCGCACCAGTGCCGCCTTGACCCCGGGATCGTGGACGCACCAGTTGGCGCCCATGTCGGGATCGGTGGCGAAGATGCTGATGGTGCGCGCACTCGACGAAATCGCGACGCTGGTCGCCGACGTCCTCGGGCCCGACGCCTTCGTCGACAGCGGCGCGCGCGACGGGTTCGCGTGGTCGGAGTTCGTCCTCGGCGTTCCTGCGCTACATCTAGCTGGTGGCACCGACGAGATTCAACGGAATGTGATCGCACAGCGCGGCCTGGGCCTGCCGCGGAGATAAGGAGTACGCACCGATGGAAAGCTTCATCCAACACCGCAAGGGCCGCACGCCCCGGCAGATCCACCGCGACGTCGAGGACCTCAAGGACGACGAGGCCGGCCGAGCCGGATTCGTCGGGCGGACGGTGCACTACTACCGCCGCAACGATCCGACGGCCTACCGTGCCGAGGGCGACCTCGCACCGCTGGACCGGCAGGGCTACGACCTGACGCCGACCGATCAGATCGATCCGGCCGGCGAGCCGCTGCTGATGTTCCACAACGAGGACTGCCGGATCCTGCTGAGCCGGCGCAGCGAGACCGCGCCGTTCTACACGCGCAACGTCGACGGCGACGAACTGATCTTCGTCCACGAGGGCAACGGATACTTCGAGACTGAGTACGGACGCCTGCCCTACCGGCCGGGGGACTATGTGTACCTGCCCAAGTCCACGACCTACCGCCAGATCCCGGCCGACGATTCGTTCTTCATCGTCATCGAGGCGACCGAGGAGTTCCGGGTGCCGGAGGCCGGACTACTCGGACGGCACCACCCGTTCGACTCATCGCTGGTGACCGTGCCGGAGGCGGAGGCCTTCGACGACGACGGCCGCGACGAGTACGAGGTGCGGCTGCGCCAGCGCGAAGGCAAGACCTCGCTGTTCTACCAACACAACCCGCTCGACGTCGAGGGGTGGAAGGGCGATAACTTCGCCTTCACCTACAACATCGAGGACTACGACGTCATCGCCTCGGACACCGTGCACCTGGTCCCGATGGTTCACCTGTTCCTGCAGGCCACCGGCGTCTACGTCGCGAACTTCCTTCCGCGTCCGGCCGAAGGGCGCCCCGGCGCGGAACGCCCGCCGTGGTACCACCGCAACGTCGACTACGACGAGATCGCGTTCTACCACGGGGGCAGCGTGTTCGGCATCAACATGCCGCCCGGCTTGATCTCCCATGCACCGCAGGGCGTCCACCACGGCATGCCCGAGCGTGCTCGCGAGCGCGCCCGCCGTCGCACCGATGTCGACGAGCGCGTCGAGTGGAAGGTCCTGGCCATCGACACCCGTCGACGCTTGACGCCGGCACCGGTGATGCGCGCCAGCGCCCCCGTCGAGGTCGCCGAAGAGGTCCAGGTGTGACTGGCGAACTGACCGTCGACGAGATCCGGGCGTCGCTGCGCGACTGGTTCGCGCACACGCCCGGGATCGCCGAGGTGCGTGGCAATCGCGACCGCGCCGACGGCGACGCGAGCCATCCCGGGTTCGACGCGGCCACGTGGCAGCGGCTTGCCGAACAACTCGGAGTGACCGGATTGGGCGCACCGGAGGCTTGGGGCGGGCTGGCCTGCGACGCCGAGTCGTTGGTCGGCGTGGTTGAAGAGTGTGCGGCGTCGCTGTATCCGGGGCCCGTGCGGGCGTCGGTGCTGCTGGCTGTCGCACTTGGGGGACTGGTGCCTCCCAACGCCTCGTCGCAAATGCGCAGCGGGGTCGAGGCGTTCCTGGGTGGCACCGCGATCGTCGGGGTGCCGACCGTCCCCGATGACGATGGTCCGGCCTTCGCCGACGGGCGGGTGACTGGGCGGTTCGGCGCTGTCACTCACGGCGGGGTGGCCGACTTAGTGCTCGGCGAGGTGGCGACTGACCGGGGCCCGGCGGTGGCGCTCGTCTTTCTCGCCGACGCTGGGATCGTGCCGCGGACCCCGCGTCGCACCGTCGACTTCGCGACGCCGGTGGCCGACGTCGCGGTGTCCGGTGCTCCGGCGGTACTGCTCGTGGACCCGGCTGATTCCGCGGGCCTCGACGCCCACCGTGGACTCGCGACGATCCTGCTCGCCGCCGAGCAGGTCGGCGGCGCCGAGGGCGCACTCGCCGGGATGGTCGCCTACGCCGGAGTGCGCGAGCAGTTCGGCAAACTCATCGGCACCTACCAGGCCATTGCGCACCGATGTGCCGACACGGCTGTCGACATCGCCGCGGCTCGCGCGCTAGTCACGGCCGCGGCCGTCGCCCACGATGCGGGCGACGGTGGCACGGCCCTCCCGCTCGCCCTGCTGGCACGCGCCGAAGCGGCTGAAGCATTCACCGCCGCCACCGATTCCTACATCCAGGTGTCCGGCGGGATCGGCTTCACCTGGGAGCACGACGCCCACCTGTTCTTCCGGCGGGCCCGGGCCACGGCGGCCATCGGCGGCACCCCGGCTCAGCATCGCGACCGGGCCGTCGAGGCCGGATGCCTGGACCTGCTGGTAGGAGCACCATGACTATCACCGCGGACCTGGGTGGCCACGTCGCCATCGTCACCGGGGCGTCGAGCGGGCTGGGTCGGCACTTCTGCACAGTCCTGTCGGACAACGGGGCACAGGTCGTCGCCGCGGCGCAGCGCATCGACCGGCTCGAGCAGCTGGTCGTCGACGGGGCGGCGGCCCGCGCCGTCGAATGCGACGTGACGAACGACGGCGATGTCGCTGCGCTCGTCGCTGCCGCGGTCGGGCTCGGCGGCCCGCACATCGTCGTCAACGCCGCCGGTTTCGGCGACGAGGGTGATGCCCTGGAGGTGTCGGTCGACGACTTCCGCCGCACCCTCGACGTCGACCTCACCGCCACTTTCGCCGTGTCCCAGGCCGCGGCGAAGGAGATGGGTGCGGGCGGGGCGATCATCAACATCGCCTCCATCCTCGGGCTGGGCGCCTCCTGGCCGGTGAAGCAGGCCGCCTACTGCGCTGCCAAGGGCGGCGTGATCAACCTGACCCGACAGCTCGGCGCCGAATGGGCGGGCCGCGACATCCGGGTGAACGCCATCGCGCCGGGCTGGTTCCCGTCGGAGATCACCGAGGAGATGTTCGAGAACGAGAAGTC
This sequence comes from uncultured Gordonia sp., assembly GCA_964630585.1. Taxonomy (GTDB): domain Bacteria; phylum Actinomycetota; class Actinomycetes; order Mycobacteriales; family Mycobacteriaceae; genus Gordonia. Next base: position 7,178 of record CAZVVS010000042.1, on the reverse strand, counting down.
ACTGGCCTGGATCCGCCGCAACACGCCGATGCGGCGCCCGGGTCGACTCGACGAGCTCGACGGTGCGCTGCTGCTGCTGGCGACGAGCACCTTCATCACCGGGCAGGTACTCGCCGTCGACGGTGGTTGGAGCGCCCGATGACCGTGCGTCTGGACCGCCGCGACGGCGTCGCCACCATCACGATGGACCGTCCCGAGAAGCGCAATGCGATGACCGACGAGATGTGGGCGCTCTTCGAGTCCCACTTGTCGGACCTCGACCCCGGCGGTGCCGACCGGGTCTTGGTGGTCACCGGTACCGGTGGCGCCTTCTGCGGCGGCTCCGACGTCACCGGATTGCTCGACGACCCGTCGTCGATGCCCGGACGAATCGACGTGTCCAACCGCTGTGTCCTGGCGATGCACGACCTGCCGATCCCGACCGTCGCCCTCGTCGACGGGGTGGCCGCGGGATCGGGCGCGAACCTGGCGCTGGCCTGCGATCTGGTGATCGCTACACAGCGCTCTCGGTTCGCGCAGTTGTTCATCCACCGCGGGCTGTCCCTCGACAGCGGCGCCAGCTGGCTGCTGCCGCGGCTGGTCGGGGAGCGCCGGGCCCGCGAACTGGCCCTACTGGGCCAACAGGTCCCCGCCGGCGAGGCGCTCGATATGGGGATGATCACCAGGGTCGTCGGCGACGACGAGCTGGCCGCGGTGGGCGGCGAGATCGTCGACACGCTACTGGGCCACTCGTCGATCGCCCTGGCCGGCAACAAGAAGCTGCTCGACCAGTCGTGGTCGGCCTCCCTGGCCCAAGCCCTCGACGCCGAGCGCGACAACCAGCTCGAGGTACTCGGCAGTGCCGCGGCGCAGCAACAGATCTCGTCATTCGGCAAGTCCTAATCAATCAGGAGGCAGAACGTGGCCCACACCATCGAGCGGATCCCCTACGGGTTCCGGTTCAAGAACGAGACCGGTACCCGCGACGCCTACGGCGGCACCACCGACTACGTCGTCTTGGAGGCGCAGTTGGTCCGTCCGGTCGACCACGAGTCGGACACGCTCATCGTGTTCATGCACCCGGTGCTCACCGGTGCGTATCTGCCGATCATCGGTGCCCTCGCCAAGGCGGGGCACCACATCCTCGTCGCCAGCAGCCGCTACCGCGGCAATGACGCGGCACTGCTCATGGAGAAGGTCGTGCAGGACCTGGGCGAGAGCATCAAGTTCGCGAAGAAGCGCCTCGGGTACTCGAAGATCGTGCTCGGCGGGTGGAGTGGCGGCGGATCGCTGTCCGCGTTCTACCAGCAGCAGGCGACCAACCCGACCTTGACGTCGAGCCCGTCGGGGGACGGTCCGGACCTGACCAAGGCCGAACTCCCGCCGGCCGACGCGATCATGCTGGTCGCCGCGCACGGCAGTCGCCACGGCACGCTCACCCAGTGCCTGGACGCGTCGATCCTCGACGAGAGCGACCCGACCGTGCGCGACGCTTCGCTGGACATCTACGGCACGGAAGTCTCTCCGCCCTACAGCCAGGAATTCTTGGAGCACTACTTCGCGGCGCAGATCGCGCGCAACCGGAAGATCACCGCCTGGGTCAAGGAGAAGCTGGCCGCGATCAAGGCGTCGGACCGCCCGCAGGACGAGCACTGCTTCGTCGTCCACGGCACCATGGGCGACCCGCGCTGGCTCGACCCGACGATCGACCCCAACGGGCGCGAACCAGGGGTGAGCTACCTCGGGCCGCCACAGGAGGTCAACGAGGGACCCTTCGGCCTGGCCCGCTACACGTCGCTGCGCAGTTGGCTTTCGCAATGGAGTTACGACGATGCGCGCGGCGACGGGATCGCGTGCTCCCGTGACTTGACGGTCCCCGCGCTGGTGGTGGGAAACCTCAACGATGAGATCTGCACGCCGGCGCACACCCACGGTCTCTACGAGGCCGTCGGGTCGGCCGACAAAGAGCTCTACGAGATCCCCGACGCCAACCACTACTACCTCGGCGAAGGGCAGGACGTGCCCCTGGCCAAGGCCGTCGAGATCACCGACGACTGGCTCAAGCGCCACGGCTTCGCGGGGGCGTGAGCCGTCCCCATGCAGACGTCCGCGCAACTGATCCGCCGCGCCGGGTCGGACGGCTCGTTGGCGACCGACCGCACGATCAGCGAGTCGGTCCGCAAGTGGGCGACCGAGCGCGGCGACGGTCTTGCGTTCGTCGGCCCTGATTCGACGCTGACCTGGCGTGACCTCGACGCGGCCGCGGACCGGTGTGCGGCCTGGCTCGCGGCAGCGGGAGTGGGCGCCGGCGACAATGTGGTGTGGCTCGGGCGCAACAGCCCCGACTTCGCGATCGTCTACCTCGCCACGCGGCGGCTGCGGGCGGCGCTGGTCGGCGGGAACTGGCGGCTGACCGACGGCGAGCTGGCGGCGACGCTGGCATGCGTGCCGTCGGTGATCGTCGTGGCCGATCACCACGAGGGCGGACGGCAGCTCGACCACGATCGAGTCGTGGTCCTCGACGCGGGGCGCCGCAGGCCCTGGGACGGGCACCGGGCCGACGAGGTCGAACTGCACGACCGTCCCGGTGACGACGACGAGGTCGCGCTGTTCTGGTTCACCTCCGGGTCGACCGGCGTGCCCAAGGCGGTCGGGTTGTCCGCAGACCGGATCGAACTGGCCGTTGCGCTGCGGTCGGGGTACCGGTTGAGCGTGGCGTCTCGGCTGTTGATCGTGCCGCCGGTGTTCCACGCCGCCGGGTCGATCTGGGTGCACTACGTGATGTCGCGCGGGGCCACCGGCTACTTCATCGCCGACGCCACCCCGTCGGGGATCGTGTCGTCGCTGGTAGACGATCGCATCACCCACTTCCTGGCGGTCCCCACGCTCCTGCAGGTCCTCGTCGAAGCACTGCGGGACACCCCGGCGCAACTGTCGCTGCAACACGTCGGATACGGCAGCGCGCCGATCTCACCGGCGTTGCTCCGCGATGCCATCGACGTGCTCGGGTGCCGTTTCAGCGGCGTGTACGGGCTCAGCGAACTCGGCGGTGTGGCGAGCTATCTCGCGCCCGACGACCATGATCCCGACGGCCCGCACGCCGACCGGCTCTTGTCGGTGGGCACCCCGATCGCCGGTGCGACGATGGCGACGCGACGCCCCGACGGCGGTGCCTGCGCTACCGACGAGCCGGGCGAGCTGTGGGTGAGCGCCCCGACGATGATGCTGGGCTATTGGGACGCCGGGCAGCGGATCGGGCCCGCCTGCGGTGCCGACGACTGGTTGGCGACCGGTGACCGTGCGCGCATCGACGCCGACGGCTACGTCTACATCGAGGGCCGCATGGACGACATGATCATTACCGGCGGTGAGAACGTGCAGCCCGCCGAGGTTGAAGCGGTCCTGGAAGGCCATCCCGACGTGCAGGAGTGCGCCGTCTACGGGGTGCCCGACGAGCACTGGGGGCAGCGGGTCGTCGCGGCCGTCGTCGCGGGCCCCGGCGCTGCGCATCTCGACGATGCCGAGGTCATCGCCTATTGCCGGGACCGCTTGGCCCACTACAAGTGTCCGGCGCGCATCGTCGTCGTTTCCGAGATCCCGCGGACCGCGACGGGCAAGATCCAACGGGGTCGTCTTCGGAAGGCTTCCTCAGACACCGAAGGTCACACATCATGAGTTCGGCGGCGATGACCGGCAGCGCGGCTCGGGATGAGGCCAGGTGCTGCGGTCAGAAAAGCAGCCGCCACAGGCCGATGAGGCCGACGACGATGATCGTGGCGCGCAACATCGTCGGCGACAACCGCCGGCCGTAGCGCGCGCCGAGCACCCCGCCGAACTGCGAACCTGCCGCAATGAGGCCGACTGCGGTCCAGTCGATGCGGTCGAAGGCCACCAACGTGTACGTCGTTGCGGCGACGACGTTCACCACCAGCGCCAGCAGATTCTTGACGGCGTTCGTGCGCTGGAGTTCGTCGGGAACGATGACGCCGAGCGCGGCAACCAGCATGATCCCCTGGGCCGCAGTGAAATAGCCGCCATAGATGCCGATGAGGAACGTGGCGATGACCATCGCGGCAATGCGCGGCGGCGACAGTGGCGGGCGACGAGCCGCCTCACCGCCCCGACGAGCCGCTGCCCAGCGCTGCAGTCGGGGCTGCATCGCGACGAGGATCAGTGCGCCGATGAGCAGCACCGGAACCACTGCGTTGAACACCGTCTCCGGGAGATGCAGTAGCAACCAGCAGCCGACGATCGCCCCGCAGAACGACGCCGGAATCTGCCAGCGCAGCTGACGTCCCTGCCCGGCGAGCTCGCGGCGGTAGCCCCAGGTGCCCGAGACGCTACCGGCCACCAGCCCGATCGCGTTGGAGATGGTTGCGGTCACCGGCGGCAGCCCGAATCCGACGAGGGTCGGGAACGTGATCAGGGTGCCCGTGCCGACGACGGTGTTGATCGCTCCGGCGCCGATTCCGGCCAGCAGGACCACGATCATCTCCCACGTCGTCATGGATCGACGATCCCACGTGCGATTCGGTGCTCGTCACTGGGAGGGGGTCAGGGTGCGTAGCGCGGATTGGCCACCGCCAACCGCAGGCCGACCGCGGTCGACATCGCCGCGGCGATGTCTGCATCGACCGGATCGGCCGATCCGTCGCGGATCGCAAGCGCCAGGTCGGATTCGGTCTCGAAGCCGGCGCGGGCCAAGTGGGCACCCAGCTCCCTGCGGGCGGCGCTGCCGGTCTGGGATTCCCGAGCGACGATGCGCAGGACGTGCGCGGCCACTTTGCCCCGATACCGGTCGCGGTCCGACGCTCCGTCGACGAGTTCGGCGATGAAGCGGCTGACGGCATCGAGGAGTTCGGCCGCGGTCGGCTCACCGAACAGATCGGGATCGTCGTCGGCGGCGTCGGGCGGGGCCGACGGCATCGGCAGGCCGAGCTCGACGAGCAGGTCGTACTCGCATTCGGCGACCCGTCGCCCGACAGCCAGGAGTTCCAGCGCGTCGTGGCCGGACCCGGCGCGCCCGGCCTGCTGGCGGCAGATGATGGCCCAGTGCAGCGAACCGAAGAGCTGCCACCAGTCGACAGACTCGGAGTCGACGGTGATGCCGCTCTCGTCGGCGTATCCGCGCAGCAAAGCGTCGAGGTCCCCGACACCACCGACGCGCTGCGCCGACCCGAAGCGCCACGCCCGCGTGCACAACCAGCCCAGGTCCTGCACCGGGTCGCCCCGATGGGTGAGCTCCCAATCAAGGACGCCCGTGATGCCCGACGGTGAGACGAGCAGGTTTCCGATCCGGAAATCCCCGTGCACGACGGTGGTCCTCGCCGGTGGGCGTCGGGTCTCGTGAAGCCGGCGGAACGCCACCTCTAGGACGGGTAGCGGCGCACCTGATTCCAGGTATTCGCGGTACAGGGTGTCGAGCTGGTCGTCACCGTCGGGCAGGCCGGGGACCCGGTCGGCGTCGGCGGCGTGGATGCGGGCCAGCACGGTGCCCATTTCGTAGGCCAGTCGCGGACGGATCGAGTCGAACTCGGCGTCGTGCAGGATGCGGCGCGGCGCGGCCTCACCGTCGACGCACGACATGATCATGAACGCACCGCCGAGCACCTCCGGGGCACTTCCGCAATCATCGATCACGTCCGGCACCGGTACGCCCGTGCGGGCCGCTTCGCGCAGCACTGCGGCCTCGAGTCGCATCCGCTCGGCACCCGAGGATCCCGCCGGATCGCGGCGCAGGATGAGCCGCTGACTCTGCGACGCTGATCCGGCCGAGTCGTCGGCGCCCCCGTCGGCGTGGACCTGTGCGGTGAAGCTCCACGTCTCGCGGCTCGCGCCCCCGGTCAAGTGCCCTAAACCGCTGATCGTGACGGGTGTGCCGTAGACCTCGCGGAGCCGGGACCCCAGCGCAGCAGCGAGGGCGGTATCGGTCATCGGCTCGATCCCTTTCTCGCCACTCGGTGCTCATCGGTGAGCGTACGGTGAAAACTCGGTCATTTGATAGGAGAACGCCACCATGCCGTCCACCGTTGCCCCCGAGACCGCCGAGTACCTCACACGGCTCGACGAGTTCATCGACGCGCAGATCGTGCCGCTGCAGGCCCAGGACGACAACGAGCGCTTCTTCGACCACCGCCGGGAATGGGCGCGCACCGATTTCGAAGGCGGCGGGCTGCCGCGACGGGAATGGGAGGAACTGCTCGCCGAGATGAAGCGACGTGCTGATGACGCGGGCTTCCTGCGCCACGACCTGCCGGTCAGCGTCGGCGGTGACGCATCGTCGAACCTGGAGATGGCGATCATCCGCGAGCACCTGGCGCTTCGCGGGTTGGGGCTGCACAACGACCTGCAGGACGAGTCGTCGGTGGTGGGGAACTTCCCGTCGGTGCACCTGGTGCTGCGGTTCGGCACTCCGGAGCAGGTCGCAGAGTTCGGCGAGCCCGGCGTCGTCGGTGAGCGCACCCTGGCGTTCGGCCTGACCGAGCCGGAGCACGGTTCGGACGCGACGTGGATGGAGACGACCGGCACGCGCAGCGGCGACGATTGGATCATCACGGGCGAGAAGCGCTGGAACACCGGCATGCACGTTGCAACCCACGACCTCGTGTTCGCCCGCACGTCGGGCTCCGGCGGTGATCCGCGCGGCATCACCGCCTTCATCGTTCCTGCGCGCGCGCCCGGCGTCGCGATCGGGCTCTTCCGGTGGACGCTCAATATGCCGACCGATCATGCCGACGTGAGGTTCGACTCGGTGCGGGTACCCGACTCGGCGATCCTGGGGGAGGTGGGCCGCGGGTTGGAGATCGCCCAGGCCTTCGTCCACGAGAACCGACTGCGACAGGCGTCGTCGAGCCTGGGCGCGGCCCAGTACTGCATCGACCAGTCGGTCGACTACGCCCGCACGCGGGAGACGTTCGGCTCGCCGCTAGCCACCCGTCAAGCCGTCCAATGGCCGCTGGTCGAACTGCACACGGAGGCGACGATGCTGCGCAGCCTCATCCGCGAGACCGCCGCCGACCTCGACTCGGTCGACCACATGGAAGTGTCCGACCACGTGTCGATGTGCAACTACCGGGCCAACCGGCTGGTCTGCGAGGCTGCCGACCGGGCCATGCAGGTGCACGGCGGCATGGGTTACAGCCGGCACCTGCCGTTCGAGCACATCTACCGCCACCACCGCCGCTATCGCATCACCGAGG